>DASRER010000015.1 GCA_035651995.1 Terriglobales bacterium
CCAGAACGATCCGCACTGGCGCGACCTGATCCTGTTCTACGAATACTTCCACGGCGACAACGGATCGGGCGTGGGCGCCAGCCACCAGACAGGATGGACGGGCCTGGTCGCGAAGCTTTTGCAGCAGAGCGGCGCCTACGAACTTCGTCGCGCTGCGACGGGCGTGAAACCCGTACCGGAAGCGTCACGCGAGGCCGTGGGCTCGGCCAGGGAAGCGTGACAAACGAGGAGTGATGGACATGAAGGCGATTGCGGTTTTTCCCGGCAAAGCAGACAGCGTTCACCTTGCCAATCTGAACAAGCCCTCGGTCAACGATATTCCCGACGGCCGCGGCGTGCTGGTGCGTGTGCTACGCGTTGGAGTAGATGGTACCGATAAGGAGATCAGCGCCGCGGAGTACGGCATCGCTCCTCCGAACTACGACTTCCTCGTGCTGGGGCATGAGAGCTTTGGCCAGGTCGAAGCCGTAGGCGAGAACGTCACCTCGCTGAAGCCGGGCGATTATGCCGTGGCGATCGTGAGGCGCCCCGGGATGAGCCTGTACGACCGGATCGGCACGTTCGACATGACGACCGACGACAACTACTACGAGCGCGGCATCAGCCGGCTGCACGGATTCCTGACGGAATACTACGTCGATGATGCCGAGTACATCGTCAAGATCCCGCAGGGGCTGAAGCACGTTGGCGTGTTGCTGGAACCGTTCACCGTCGTTGAAAAAGGACTGGCGCAGGCCTACGAAGTGCAGCGCCGGCTGAAGGTGTGGCGGCCCCGGCGTGCCGCCGTGATGGGCGCCGGGACCATCGGGCTACTCGCTACGCTGGCGTTGCGGCTGCGCGGTGTGCAGGTGACGACATTTTCCCTGGCCCCGAAACCGAACCGCAACGCCGATCTGGTGGAGGCGCTCGGAGCAACCTACGTTTCCACTAAGGAGTCCGGCATCCTTGAGCACACGGCCAAGCACGGCCGTTACGACCTGGTGTTCGAAGCTACCGGGTTTTCGCCCGTGGTTTTTGAGAGCATGCAGGTGCTGGCAAAGAATGGCGTGCTGGTGCTCTCCAGCGTCACCGGTGGCGACCGTAAAGTCGAAGTCCCGGCGGACATGATCAACCTGGAGTTCGTGCTCGGCAACCGCGTTATGGTCGGCACGGTGAACGCCAACCGCGACCACTTCGAAGCCGGCGTGCGCGACATGGCGCAGGCCGAGCTCGAGTATCCCGGCTGGCTGCCGCAGTTGCTCACGAATCCTGTGAAGGGCCTGGAGAATTACCGATCGCTCTTCGAAGCGCTGCAACACGGCAATGGCGCCATCAAGGTGTACTGCGAAGTTGGAGACATGTGATGAGCAGTCCGGTCAAAATCGTGATCCTCGGCGGCGGCTTCGGAGGCCTTTACGTCGCCATGGAACTGGAAAAGACGCTCGCGCGCGATCCGAACGTGCAGATCACGCTCATCAACCGCGAGAACTTCTTCCTGTTCACGCCCATGTTGCACGAGGTTGCGGCCAGCGATCTGGACTTGACCAACATCGTCAGCCCGATACGGAAGCTGCTGCGCCGCGTTCATTTCTTCGCCGGTGATGTGCACGCCATTGACGTGGAACGCAAACAGATCACAGTGGCGCACGGCTTCGACCACCACACGCACACCATGGATTACGACCACCTGGTGATCGGCCTGGGTTCGGTAACGAACTTCTACGGCCTGCCCGGTCTGGAGCAGCACGCGCTCACCATGAAGTCGCTGGGCGATGCCATGCACCTTCGCAACCGGCTCATTGCACATCTGGAGGAAGCCGACACCGAGTGCTGCGCCGACATCCGCCAGCCGCTGCTCACGTTCGTCGTAGCAGGAGGAGGATTCGCCGGCGTCGAAACCATCGCCGGCATACATGACTTCCTGCACGAAGCGCTGCACGCCTATCCGAACTTGAGCGAAGGCGACCTGCGGGTCGTGCTGGTTCATCCCGGCGAGGTCATTCTGCCCGAACTGGGCGAGAAGCTTGGACGGTATGCGCAGAGGAAGCTGGCGAACCGCGGCGTCGAAATCCTGACCAACATCAAAGTCACAGGCGTATCCGATGATGGAGTGGAGCTCAGCGACGGCACCTATATCCAGTCGCGAACCATTATCTGGACCGCCGGTACCTCGCCGAATCCGCTGCTGCGCGCGTTGCCGTGCATGAAAGAGCGTGGACGCATGCTGGTGGACCGCACGCTGGGCGTTCCTGGACATCCGGGGCTCTGGGCGATCGGCGACTGCGCACTGATTCCTGACGGCAAGGGCGGCTTCTATCCGCCGACCGCGCAGCACGCGCTGCGGGAGGCCCGAACGCTGGCACGAAACCTGATGGCTGCCGTCCGCGGCGAACGGACGATGCGCAACTTTTCCTTCAACACAATCGGGCAACTGGCAGCCATTGGCCGCCGCACGGGGGTGGCGCAAATACTCGGCATCAATTTTTCCGGTTTTGTCGCGTGGTGGCTCTGGCGGACGATCTACCTGAGCAAGCTGCCGCGCTTGGAGAAGAAACTGCGCGTCGCGCTCGACTGGACGCTCGACGTACTCTTTAGCAAGGATTTGGTGCAGTTCATCACCATCCGCGCGGCAACGGTTTCGCATGCGGAAGAGTCTTCCACTCCGCGCGCCGACGTTCTGCGCCAGGCCGGATAGTGTTCCTGGAGTCGTTCTTATGATCGAATTCGGCGAAAACATCACCGCCGATCCCGACGCTGCCGCGTCGCGCGAGTGGCTGGAAACCAACGGTCTGGGCGGTTTCGCGTGCTCGACCATCATCGGAATGAACACGCGCCGCTACCACGCGCTGCTCACCGCGGCAACGCACCCACCCGTGGGCCGCATGGTCCTGCTCTCCAAAATTGAAGAGACGCTCATCGTTGGCGACGAACGCCTGGAGCTGGGCACGAACCAGTATCCCGGCGCAGCGCATCCGCAGGGGTACCGTTTCCTTAAGCGTTTTCGGCTCGATCCATTTCCGGTATTCACCTACCGGGCCGGCGGAGTTGAGCTGGAAAAGTCCGTGTTCATGGCACAGGGTGAGAACACGGTCGTTGTCGAATACAGGCTGCTCTCGAAACCAAAACGCAAGGTGGATGTCTCCCTCGAGCTGCGCCCCCTGATTGCCTTTCGGGATTACCACAGCCTCACGCATGAAAACGCGGCGCTCAATCGTGACGTGCGCGAGGACGCCGCGGGCATGTGCAGCGTTGAGCCGTACAACGGTCTTCCGCGGCTCTACTTCGGACACGATGCCGACGCGCTCACGCGCAGTGGCGACTGGTATCGCAATTTTCAGTATGCGATCGAGCGCGAACGCGGTCTCGATTGTGCGGAAGACTTGTTCCAGCCCTTCGTCCTCACCTACAACCTGGGCTCACGCAAGTCGGTGGTGGTGATTGCTTCCACGGAGCCGCGCGCCGCCTCGACGTCAACACAGCTGCGCAAGAAGGAGACCGCCCGCCGCCGGGCGCTCAGCGCATCTTCGCCGGTGAAGGACGAACTCGTCGAACAGCTCCTTATCGCCGCCGATCAGTACATTGTGGCGCGGGGCGAGCACAGGAGCATCATCGCGGGGTATCCGTGGTTCGCGGACTGGGGACGCGACACGATGATTTCGCTGCCCGGCATCGCGCTGGCGACCGGGCGGTTCGATGTTGCACGAGACATCCTGCTGGAATTTGCGCGGCACGTGGACCAGGGAATGCTGCCCAACCGTTTTCCCGATGCCGGCGAAGCGCCCGAGTACAACACGGTGGACGCCACCCTCTGGTTTATTGAAGCTGCGCGCGCTTACGTCGCGTACACCGGCGATGCCGAGTTTGTCCGCAAGAACTTGTACGAGGTGTTCAGCGACATCATTGCCTGGCACGTGCGCGGCACCCGCTACGGCATCAAGGTGGACCCAAGCGGACTGCTCGCGGCCGGAGAACCCGGCGTGCAGCTCACGTGGATGGACGCGAAAGTCGGCGACTGGGTAGTTACGCCTAGGTACGGGAAGCCGGTCGAGATTCAAGCGCTTTGGTATAACGCGCTGCGCACGCTGGAAGAGTTCGCCGCGCGCTTCGGCGACCAAGCCGGCCAGCGCCGCTATGCCAACATGGCCACGGTTGCGCAGTGGAGCTTCAACCGCCTTTTCTGGAATGAAAAGAAGAACTGCCTCTACGATGTTGTGAACGGCGGCCCGCCGGATGCCTCGGTTCGTCCCAATCAGATATTCGCCGTGAGCCTGCATCATACGATGCTTCAACCCGACCGTGCTCGACGGGTCGTGGAGGTGGTCGAACGCGACCTGCTGACGCCGCTCGGCCTGCGGTCACTCTCGCCGGAAGATCCAAAGTACATCGGTCGCTACGAGGGCGACGCCCGTGCGCGTGACGGCGCCTATCACCAGGGCACGGTGTGGCCGTGGCTTATGGGGCCGTTCGTCAGTGCCTATGTCAAGGCGCATGGACGCAGCGCCGCGGCAGTCGCCCGCGCCGGCGACCTGTTGCAGCCGTTCCGTGAGCACCTGCGTGCCGCCGGTCTGGGCCAGGTGTCGGAAATTGCCGACGCCGATCCACCGCACACGCCACGTGGATGCTTTGCGCAGGCATGGAGCGTTGCCGAGCTGCTGCGCGCGGCCGTGGAAGACGTGTACGCAAAAACGACATCACCAGCGAAGGCTGCCGCATCCACCGCCACCGCCAGCCCGGCGCCAGCGAGCGCCGCGCGACGCTGAACAGGAACCCTGAACGTCAAGCGAGAAAGGAGGACCGCGATGAAGGTTGTCGAGACAGTAGAAATCGCTCCCACTTGTCACTAAGACGAAAAGCAGCGGTTAAGCCAGAGCCCGGTGATCCCAGCCGGGCTTTTTCTGTCTGGCGCTGTTGCCGCGCCTTTGACCAGTCCAGACACGTTTGGTAGCATCATTTCGCGGGGTGGAGCAGCCTGGTAGCTCGTTGGGCTCATAACCCAAAGGTCGGTGGTTCAAATCCACCCCCCGCAACCAACGTCTTCGTACACTTGCCGCTGATTGCGGTCCTCCCGCGAGGGAGGATAAGGGAGCATTAAGAGGCGGGGCCTTCCGCAAGGCTCCGTTTTCTGCTTTTGTGGGTAAAACCGGCCTCAAGGCCATGCGAACTACCTTGCTGTTGTTTCAAATCGATAAACCCGATACGATCCCGTCAACCTAGTGAGGTTGCAGGGCATCGGCGGGCGGCTCCGCCGGAGGTTCGCAGTATCCATATAATTCATGAGAAAGGAGTTTTTGAAAACAGTGAGGAGGATACTTTGTCTCGGAGGAGTCACGCTGGCAATGGCGCTTGTTGCGGCGGCTCAGGATGCTCCGAAAGCCGAGGTTTTCGGCGGCTATTCGTTCAGCCACTTCAAGTTCAGTCAGCCCGTCAATCAGGGTGGCGATTTCACCTTCAATGCAAACGGAGGAGTGGGAGAAGCGGCTTTCTATCCGACGAAACACTTCGGCCTGGTGGGTGAGTTCGGGGGCCACAAGATTTCCACCATAAAATTCGAAAACGGTGAGGCCTCGGTGAGCGGAACCGCGATCACGTATCTGTTCGGGCCGCGCGTTCGCTACGTGGCCAAGGGGGTCACTCCTTTCGCGCAGATCCTGTTCGGCGGCACGCACGTCGGGGATATCACCAGCAAGGACGTCAACCTTTGCGGCGGCCCGGGCGGTTGCACGGTCAACAACGACTCGTCCCACAACGCTTTCACGATGACGGCCGAGGGCGGCATCGATATCAACGTCGGCAAGCACTTTGCCTTTCGCAGCCAAGGCGGATACATGCTGACGCGCTTCGAGCAAGACCAAAAGAAGAGAAAGAATCAGAACGACGCTCGCTTCCTGGTCGGAATCGTCCTGCACTAGAGCATCAGACGCCTGAGGGGTCCTGACGAAAGGACCCCTTTGGGCGCCGCTTAGTTCACCAAAGGCCCGGCGACCAGCGTCAATCGAACGAATTCAGGGCTCTGATTCACCCTCCAACTCCCATTCCTTGGATCCCAAACCCAAAGGTCAAAATCGACTCCCATTCAACTCCCAATACCCGTTTCTGAGGGTTCCTCAGGGCTCTTTCGAGTGCCACTCGTGCCTTGTTATGAACCACATAGCCAATGCCCGTCACGCTCAGAACCCAAAGGTCGGTGGTTCAAATCCACGCCCGCAACCATTTTGAAGCCGTTCCCGCAAGGGGAACGGCTTTCTTATTGGTCGGGCCGCCGAACCTCGTCGGTCGTGTGGCGACGTGCAGCACCGATTGCGTTTCGGGGGAGTTGATGCCCTGGTTGCGTGACCGTAACACTCGTCACGTGCTCTGGTATGCTCACGTCAAGGTGCTCAGGAGAATAATTTTCTTTGCTGGGATCGCGGCCGCGGCCAGCGGTTTCGTGTCGCCTCCGATTGCGCTGGCGCTGGGCCTGGTATTTGGGCTGACGATTCAACATCCTCTTGCGCGGCAGGCGCGCGTCGGGTCGCGCTGGCTGTTGCAGGCGTCGGTGGTGGCGCTGGGCTTTGGGATGGACCTGCACGAGGTGATCCAGGCCGGTCGCTCGGGTTTTTTCTACACCGCGCTGACGATTACGGCGTCGCTGCTGCTGGGCATGGGACTGGGCCGCCTCGCGGGCGTGGGCGGCACCGCGTCGTTCCTGATCTCGACCGGCACGGCAATTTGCGGCGGCAGTGCGATCGCCGCGGTGGGGCCGATCGCCAACGCCACCGACGAAGAGATGGCGGTCTCGCTGGGCACGGTGTTCGTGCTGAACTCCGTGGCCCTGCTGTCGTTCCCGGCGATCGGGTGGGCGCTGCACTTGAGCCAGCCGCAGTTTGGTCTGTGGTCGGCGCTGGCGATTCATGACACCAGTTCGGTGGTTGGTGCGGCTGCGCGCTATGGGGCGGTTGCGCTGGCGGTGGGAACCACGGTGAAGCTGGCGCGGGCTTTGTGGATTGTGCCGCTGGCGCTGGCGACGGCTGCGGTGAAGAAGAGCCACACGAGAATTCAGTGGCCCTGGTTCATCCTGCTGTTTTGCCTGGCGGCAGTGGTCAATACGTATGTGCCGCGGTTCGCGCCGGCCTATGCGGTGTTGAATCACGCGGGACGCATCGGGTTGACGGTGACGCTGTTCCTGATCGGCAGCGGACTCTCGCGGCAAACGCTACGCGAGGTCGGCGTACGACCGCTGGCACAGGGCGTTGCGCTGTGGGCGGTGGTTGCCGTCGGGTCGCTGCTGCTGATTCGCGCCGGCTGGATCGCGCTCTAACGCGGCGGCTGCCGTGACTTCTTACCGCGATGTGGGAAGTCCGCGAGCAGCGCATCCTGTCAAACCGCATTTCCTGCTAACATGCGCGCACTCGCATGCCGCCAACGCCACTTCGTCGCAAAATCCCTGCTTGCCGGGAAGTTGCCGGATGAGGCCGCTCATCGCTCGAGTCCTGGGAGTTGTTTTCTACTGCGGTCTGGCGCTGTGCAGCGCGGCCGCAGCGCGGAAGCCGCTGGAGATTTACTTCGTTGACGTGGAGGGTGGACAGGCCACGCTCATCGTGGCACCCTCGGGCGAGTCACTGCTGATCGACACCGGATGGCCGGGCTTCAACGGACGTGACGCCGACCGCATCGTATCGGTGGCGAACTCGGCCGGACTGAAGCAGATTGACTACGTGCTCATCACCCACTACCACCGCGACCACGTGGGCGGAGCGCCGCAACTGGCCGAGCGCATCAGGGTGGGAACGTTTCTCGACCACGGTCCCAACCGCGAGGACCAGGGCGAGACGCCGGCACGGTTTGCGGATTACGAGAAGCTGCTGACTGGCGCAAATCGCCGGGTGATGAAGCCGGGCGACAAGCTGAAACTGAAAGACGCCACGCTAACCGTGCTCACCGCAGACGGCGAACACATCGGAAAGGCGCTGCACGGCGCCGGGCAGCCAAATCCACTGTGCGCTTTTGAAAAAGACTGGCCGGTGGATTCGACCGAGAACGCGCGTTCGCTGGGCACGCTGCTCACGTACGGCAAGTTTCGCTTCATCGATCTGGGCGACCTGACGAAGAAGAAGGAAGTCGAGCTGGCGTGCCCGGACAATCTGGTCGGGACGGTGGACGTTTACCTGACCACGCATCATGGGCTCGACCAGTCGAATGCGCGAGCGCTGGTGCACGCGCTGCGGCCGCGGGTGGCCATCATGAACAATGGCGCGCGAAAAGGCGGGATTCCCGAGGCGTGGCAAACGGTGCATGACTCGCCCGGCCTGGAAGATATGTGGCAGCTGCACTACGCGGTGCAGTCGGATGCCGCTCACAATGTTGCGGCGGATCACATCGCCAATTCGGAGGAGAGTTGCCAGGGCGCGTATCTGAAGCTCTCAGCGCAGCCGGACGGCAGCTTCACCGTGTTCAACCCGCGTAATCAGGCCTCGAAGACATATGCCGCCCGGTGAAGCTCCGCGTTGCGCTGTGTATGTGGACATGGGCGCCGCCAACACGCGCGCGTGGCTGCTCGAGGGCGAGAGGGTGCTGGCGCGGGCAGCGCGTCCGGTTGGGGTTCGCGACTCGGCACGAGCGGGCTCGCCGGAAGCCCTACGACAGGGCCTGCGGGAGCTGATTGCGGAGCTGCGTGGCTCGGCAGTGGACAATGAGCCGCAGGTCGTGGCCGCTGCCGGCATGATCACGTCGCCGCAGGGGCTTTGCGAAGTTCCGCATGTGCCATCTCCAGCGGGCGTGGAGGAACTGGCGGCTGCGGCGCGCTGGACTGAACTCAAGGACGTGACCGAGCTGCCTGCTCTGCTGGCAACCGGCATTCGCAGCGGTCCGCCGCGCATGGCCGCCATGCGGATCGGCACGGCGGATGTGATGCGCGGCGAAGAAACGCTGTGCGTGGGCCTGGCGGCGCTTGGCCTCGTCAAGTCGCCGGGGGTCGTGCTCAGCCTGGGCTCGCACTGGAAGGCGATCCAGATCAACGCCGGCGGACAGATTGAAGGCAGCGTTACTTCGCTTGCCGGGGAACTGCTGCACACCGCGCAGACGCATACGGTCCTGGCAAGTTCATTACCCCCTGAGCGCCCGGCCACACTCGCGGTGCCGTGGCTCGACGCGGGAATGCGCGAGCAGCGGCGTTCGGGCCATGCGCGGGTGTTGTTCGGCGTGCGGCTGCTCGATCTGGCCGGGCAGGGAACGCCGGACGAGCGTTACGCATACGCGGCGGGCGCGTTTATCGCGTCGGAGATGGATGCGCTGATGTCGCTGGGCGTGCTGGCGAAAAACGTCCCGGTTGCGATTGTTGGTTCAGATGCGATTGCGGGTGGCTGGCTGCATGCGCTCACGGCGGCCGGCGTGCCGGGCGGCATTGTCTCGCCGGCTGACTCCGAGCGCGGATTCCTGGCGGGGCTGAGCAGAATCATGTTGCGTGCGATTGAGTTGCGATCGGCTGCTAATCCTTCCAGCCCGGCCGGCGGCCATGGCGACGGATGCTCTCGCCGGCCAGTGACTTAACAAGATCGTCAGCCGCCGGAGGCGCGAAGAACGGCGATGACGGCCTCGTCGAGCGTAGTCTTGCCTTCGAGATACGGCTTCCAGTGCGTGTCGAGCGCCGCGCGGAACTGACCCATGCCGCCCTGCCAGATGCCGTTCGCGTCGGCGTACGGGGCGTGCGAGCTGCCGACGATCTCGCGCGTGACGTAACCGGCCGTATAGAAAATGAGAGCGTGCGTCAGGCCGTTGGGGATCTTGCCGATGGCCCCGGCGCCCTTGCGGAATCGATCGAGGAGCGGTCCGTCCCACTGGTGCATTGCCTCGTGAAAGAGAACCTCGAAGCCCGACGATCCGTCGTGCGCCGCGGGAAGACTCGCGACGACGATGAGCGGACCGCGCGTCGAGTAGGCGCCGGCCCAGTTCGTGTAGGCGGAGACTTGAACCGGCACGCCGCCAGGCGCCCACTGCTCGCCGTACACCACGGCGATGGAGAACCTGATGAACATGCGCATGTTTCTCAAGACGCAGCAGATCGTATCGAAGTTTGGCATATCAGCGGTGCTCGCTCGAGATGGCGGCGGTTGGTCGTTGACGGATCCAGCTTACGCGCGTTTGCGCCGGCGGTGCCTCCCAACAACCCGATGGGCATGAATCGCCCGATGCCGCGCGCGCTTGGTGCGCGACGCAGACAACCACGCGCTCCAGGTGGAACAAGCGACGATCAACAAGCAGAAGACGACGAAGCTGGCGATGACGCTGCGCTCCGGCGGCGGCTTTGTTACGGTGATCTCGAAGTAGACGATCAGCGCGCGGGCGGGCGCGCGCTGCGCGTAGCAGCAACTGGCCGGCGCCCTTCTCTACATCGAGCCGGTCGCAACAGGCTGGCTCTGGGGCCTGCGGCGCGGTATGTTCATCTGTTAACTTGGAGCGAGAAACAGCGTGAGCGAAGCCTTCATTTGCGACGCGGTGCGGACGCCCTTTGGACGGTATGGCGGGGCGCTGGCCGCAATACGCGCGGATGATCTCGCGGCGCTGCCGCTGCGGGCGCTGGTTGAGCGCAACCCGCCCGTGGACTGGGCCGCGCTCGATGACGTGATCTATGGCTGCGCCAACCAGGCAGGCGAAGATAACCGCAACGTGGCGCGGATGGCCTTGCTGCTGGCGGGCATTCCGCCTGTGGCGCCGGGCAGCACGGTGAACCGGCTGTGCGGCTCGAGCCTGGACGCGCTGGCCATCGCGGCGCGCGCCATCAAGGCGGGTGAAGCTGATCTGATCGTCGCCGGGGGCGTGGAGAGCATGAGCCGCGCGCCGTTCGTGATGGGCAAGGCGGAGAGCGCGTTCAGCCGCAATGCTCAGGTTTACGACACGACCATCGGCTGGCGCTTCGTGAATCCACTGATGAAGAGCAGGTATGGCGTGGATTCGATGCCGGAAACCGGCGAGAACGTGGCGGAGCAGTTCAGTGTTTCGCGTGCCGATCAGGACGCGTTCGCTCTGCGTTCGCAACAGCGCTGGGCGCGCGCTCATGCCAGTTGTTTCTTCAAGAACGAAGTCATCCCCGTCACGATTGCGGGCAAGGGCGGCGAGCCGAAAAGCTTCGACACGGACGAGCACCCACGTCCCGGCACGACGCTGGAAGCGCTCGCGAAACTCAAGCCGGTGGTGAAGCCCGGTGGCACGGTGACTGCCGGAAACGCGTCGGGCGTGAACGATGGCGCGGCCGCGCTGCTGGTGGCTTCCGAGGCAGCGGCCGCGCGGCATGGGCTGAGGCCGCGAGCGCGCATTATCGCCGCTGCTGCCGCGGGAATTGAACCGCGCATCATGGGCTTTGCTCCGGTGCCGGCCACGCGCAAGGTCCTGGCCAAGGCCGGCCTGAAGCTTTCGCAAATGGACGTGATCGAACTGAACGAAGCGTTTGCGGCGCAGGCGCTCGCGGTTACGCGCGATCTCGGCCTGCCCGACGACGCCGAGCATGTGAACCCGAATGGCGGTGCGATCGCGATCGGACACCCGCTGGGAGCGAGCGGCGCGCGGCTGGCGACCACGGCCGTGAATCAGCTTCACGCTTCCGCAGGGAAGTACGCGCTCTGTACCATGTGCATCGGCGTGGGCCAGGGAATCGCGGTCGTTCTGGAGCGCGTCTAAGCAGTCATCGGAAATTCGCCCAGGCGGTAGTGGGTTTTGCCATGTTCTTCCGGGCCGCGGATTTCAGCAAGGAGCGGAGATGCCAGTCACCGGATCGGCACCGGCCGTAGCGCAGTTTGGCGTGATCGGGCTGGGCGTCATGGGGCAGAACCTGGCGCTCAACATCGAAGACCACGGCATCAGCGTGGCTGTGTGGAACCTGCGGCCCGAGGCGGTTGACCACTTTCTTGCCGAGAACGCCGGCCGTCGCCTGGTGGGCAGCAAAGGCCTGAGCGAGTTCGTCCGCTCGCTGCAGCGGCCGCGTCGCATCCTCATGATGATCACCGCGGGAAACCCGGTGGACGAGATGCTCGCGCGCTTGTCCCCGCTGCTTGAGCCCGGCGACATTGTGATTGACGGCGGCAACTCCTTCTTCAAGGACACGCAGCGGCGCGAAGCCGAGATGCGCGCGCGTAACCTGAACTTTTTCGGCATGGGTGTTTCGGGAGGCGCGGAAGGCGCGCGCCATGGGCCGTCGCTGATGCCGGGCGGGGCAAAGGAAGCCTACGAGCACATGCGGCCTACGTTGGAAGCGATTGCGGCGCGCTCCGATTCCGGGCCCTGCGTCACCTGGGTTGGCCCCGACGGCGCCGGTCACTTCGTGAAGATGGTGCACAATGGCATCGAGTACGGCGACATGCAGCTTATCGCCGAGGCGTACGACATCCTGCGCAAGGCGCTGCGCCTGGGCGCGGCGGAGCTGGCGGAAATCTTCGAGACGTGGAACCGCGGCCCGCTCGAGTCGTACCTGATCGACATCACGGCGCAGATCTTCACGGTCGCCGATCCGGAAACCGGCAAGCCGCTGGTGGACGTCGTTCTCGACGCAGCCGAGCAGAAGGGAACCGGCAAGTGGACGGCGCAGGTGGCGCTCGATCTTGTCGTGCCGGTTCCGACCACCGCCGCGGCGATTGACGCGCGCGGGCTGAGCAGCCTGAAGAACGAGCGTGTGGTTGCGGCGGAAAAATATCCGCGCGATGCGGTGGCGTACAAAGGTGATAAGCGCGGGCTGATCGAAGCGGTGCACGACGCACTCTACGCCGCCAAGATCTGCTCCTACGCGCAGGGCATGGGACTGATCCGCGCCGGTTCGAACGAATACAGTTGGAACATCAGCCTGCGGGAGATGGCGCGGATCTGGAAGGCGGGCTGCATCATTCGCGCGCGGTTGCTCGACGCGATCATGAAAGGGTTCGAGCGCACGCCTGACCTTCCCAACCTGCTGCTCGACTCCGAGTTTCAGCGCGCGGTCACGGCCGCGATGCCGAAGTGGCGCCGCGCGGTATGCGTGGCCGCTGAACTGTGCATTCCGGTGCCGGCCATGTCGGCCTCGCTGGCCTACCTGGACAGCTACACCTCGGCACAGCTTCCGCAAAACCTCACCCAGGCGCAGCGCGACTTCTTCGGTGCGCATACGTATCATCGCGCCGACCGGCCCACGGCGCCGGCGGCACACACCGACTGGAGTGCGCTGGCGCGCACGCCTGGGAAAGCGGCGAAGTAGAGAAAGGACACCATGAGCGCGGTAATCGAGGCCGTCAGCCCGCAGAAGGTAGGCACTCCGCAACTGCCCAAGGGCGATTCATGCGTCCTGGTGATTTTCGGCGCGTCCGGCGACCTGGCGCGCCGCAAGCTGATTCCCGCGCTCTACGACCTGACGTGCGTGGGCTGTATGCATCCCGAGTTCGAGGTCCTCGGCACCGGTCGCACACCAATGGACACCGCCACCTTTCGGACGCGCATGCGCGAGGCGGTGTCGCAGGCGCGCGGCTCGGTGGACTTCGACGGCCAGCGCTGGCGCGATTTTGAAAAGCGATTGCACTACATCGCCGGCGACCTCGCCGACAAGCGCTTCTATGGCGAACTGCACGACAAGCTGGAAGAGATGCGCGGCAGCGGGTCGAGTCCGAATCATCTCTTTTATCTTTCGGTGCCGGCGTCAGCGGCGCCGCAAGTGGTGGAAGGACTGGGAGCGGTTGGGCTCAACCGGAACGAGCACGGCTGGTCGCGCATTGTCGTGGAGAAACCGTTCGGCCGCGACCTGCAATCGGCACAGAAGTTGAACGACATTCTGCTGGGCGTCTTCCGCGAGCGCGAGATCTACCGTATTGATCATTACCTGGGCAAGGAAACCGTCCAGAACATCCTCGTCTTCCGCTTCGGCAATACGGTTTTCGAGCCGGTGTGGAACCGCAACTATGTGGACTGGGTGGAGATCACCGCGGCGGAAACCGTGGGCGTGGAAGACCGCGCTGCGTTCTATGAGGAAACCGGCGCGCTGCGCGACATGGTGGCCAACCACCTGCTGCAACTTTTGGCGCTGACCGGGATGGAGCCGCCGATCGCGTTCGAGGCTGACGCCGTGCGCGAGCAGAAGGTGCAACTGTTCCGCTCGATCCGGCCGATGAACCTGGAGGACGTGGCGCGCTGCACCGTGCGCGGACAGTACGGCCCCGGCGTGATCAATGGCGAGCCTGTTCGGGGATATCGCCAGGAGCGCGGAGTGAATCCCAACTCGAATACCGAGACGTACGTCGCGCTGCAGTTCAACATTGACAACTGGCGCTGGGCGGGCGTGCCGTTTTTCATCCGCACGGGCAAGCGGCTGGCGCGGCAGGACACGGAAATCCGCGTCCACTTCAAACGCACGCCGCAGGCGCTGTTCGCGCGCACGCCGGCCGAGGAGATGGAGCCAAACGTCATCGCCGTCCAGATCCAGCCGGATGAAGGCATCAGCATTGCGTTTGGCGCCAAGCGCCCCGGCTCACACATGAGCACGCTGCCGGTACAGGCGCGCTTCTCATACCAGTCCATGTTCGGCGCCGCGCTGCCGACGGCTTATGAGACGCTACTGGTCGACGCGATGCGCGGTGACGCCACGCTGTTCACGCGCCGCGACGAGGTGGAATCGGAGTGGCGCATCATCACCCCCATCGAGGACGCGTGGACGCGGCTTCCGCCGCCAAAGTTCCCCAACTACCCGGCCGGCAGTGAAGGCCCGGTCGAGGCGAACAAACTGATCGCCGATGGCCGCAACTGGCGTCGGCTGGCGTGATCGGGGTTCATGAGCGAATCCAGCCCACTCACGCGCGCAACGGCATTCCAGAATAGCGTTCAGATAATTGCTCTGCCCGACGCGCCGGCGGTGGCGCGTCGCGCAGCTGAGATGATCGTGCACGACGCGAGCGAGGCGATTGCGGCGCGCGAGCAGTTCCTTTTCGTCCTCGCCGGTGGCACGGCGCCACGGCCCACGTACGAGCAACTGGCGAAGCCTGAGTGCAGTTCGCGCGTTGACTGGAAGCGCACGCATGTTTTCTGGGGCGATGAGCGGTACGTCCCGCCGACCGACCCACAGAGCAACTTCCGCATGTGCAACGAGACACTTGTGCGGCATGTGCCTCTATCGGAGAGCAATGTTCATCGCGTGCCGACCGAAGTGTCGCCGGCTGACGCGGCTGCGAGCGCGTACGAACAGGAAGTCCGGCGAGTGACCGGCACAGCAGAGCGAGAGTGGCCGCGCTTCGACGTGGTTCTGCTCGGGCTAGGCACGAATGGGCACACCGCGTCGCTTTTTCCGCATTCGCCGGTGCTGCGGGAGAGGTCGCGTTTGGTGGCAGCCGACTTTGTGGCCGAGGTGAACGCGTGGCGCATTACCATGACCGTGCCGGTGCTGAACCAGGCACACAACACGATCTTGATCGCGACCGGAAAAGAGAAGGCGGAAGTCGTACGCGATGTGATCACCGGTGCGCGTGAGCCGGAACGCCTGCCCGCACAGTTCATTCACCCTGTTGCCGGCACACTCACCTGGCTGCTCGACAAGGCTTCCGCGGCTCTCCTGCCGGCGGGCGTTGTGAAGACTGCAGCCGAGTAACGTCAAGGGCCCGAGTACACGGCGGGCTCTCCCAAGCTGCCGGCGGAGGTGACGATCCGGTTATCAAAGATTTTCTTGCCGCGGGCCAGCCACCGAGTCTCACGTGACAGACGAAGTCTTGCTCGCTGCTCCACCGAAGAAAGCGCCTCGCCAAAAAAGAAATCTTCAGGTACATTGGCTAGAACCTATCTCATAAATAGAGAAACTGACTTAACACTTTGATCCAGCAACGATTTAGAGCAAACCCGATGCATGCACCTGAGCGATGCGCAGTGGGAAGCGATCCGGCCACTGCTGCGCGAGAAGCGACGAGCCGAC
>DASRER010000016.1 GCA_035651995.1 Terriglobales bacterium
ACTGCGCGTCTATGCGGATGAGACGCGTCCCTTCCTGCAAGGCTCGCGGCTCACCGCCTGGGAGCTGATGCAGGACGGCATTCCCACCACGCTCATCTCCGACAACATGGCCGGCGCCATGATGCGACAGGGAAAGATCCACGCGGTGGTGGTGGGCGCGGATCGCGTCGCCGCCAACGGCGACGTGGCCAACAAGATCGGCACCTACACCCTCGCGGTGCTGGCGAAAGAGCACGGTATTCCGTTCTACGTCGCTGCGCCGTTTTCCACTGTGGACCTGGAATGTCCTGATGGAAGCGCCATCCCCATCGAGCAGCGCTCGGCGCGCGAGGTCACGCACCTGGGCGACCGCCAGATCGCGCCCGACGGCGTCGAGGTCGAGAACCCCGCGTTCGACATCACGCCTAATCAGTATGTGACCGCAATCATCAGCGAGCGCGGCGTGGCCAGGCCGCCTTACGAGCGCTCGCTGCAGGAGCTTGCGAGACCAGCGGCAGCGCTCGCCGACGCTCACCCGTGGCGCTGAAAATTGCATTGCCGATTGCGGGAGCAACGCCGACGATGGGAGTTTCCCCCGCACCTGCCGATGGCTGGTCTTTGCGGTCCAGCAGCACGACTTCAATCGGAGGCACATCAACAAATCGCGGCACGCGGTACTCGCGCATGCTTCCGTTCGTGATACGGCCATTGGAAAATTCAATCGCTTCAAACAGCGCGCCGCCCAAGCCTTGAATCACAGCGCCTTCGATCTGATTTTTCAGACCATCAGGATTGACAACCGCGCCGCAGTCGAAGGCGACGACTACGCGATGAATAATGGGCTCATCCGGAGGCGACTTCATCTCCACCTCGGCGCAAGCGGCGACATAGCCTCCTTTTTCGAACCCGCCCGCGATGCCGTAACCGCGTCCCCGCGGCGGTCGCGCCTGCCATGCAAAGCGGTCGGCAGCCGCCTGGAACACCGCGCGCAGGCGCTCGTCTTTGAGGTTCTTGAGGCGGAAGGCGAGCGGATCCATGGCGATCGCATGCGCGAGTTCGTCCATGTGGGTTTCGCGCGCGAAGTGGTTGGCGGTCGCGGCCAGCGCCCGGTAGGAACCCTGGCGCAATGGCGAGCGCGAGGCAACGAACTCGATGCGCTGGTTGGGAACGTCGTACATGGTGCGGATTGCGGCTGCGCCCGAGTTGTAGTTGGTGAATTGCCAGGCAACCAGGGTGCCGTCCTTACGGATGCCGCTGCGGATCTCAATCACACCCGCGGGTCGGAAGTAGGCCCACTGGAACTCCTCCGCGCGCGTCCATGTCAGCTTCACCGGCCTGCCGGCAGCTTTGGCGAGGCGCGCGGCCTCAACGGCACACTCGCCAGTATGCTTGCCGCCGTAGGCGGAGCCGGTATCCGGGACGATGACGCGCACGCGCTCGAGCGGGAGGTGAAACGTTTGCGCCAATTCTTCCCGCACGGCAAACGGACGCTGCGTGCCCGTCCACACGGTGAGCTTGTCGCCGCTCCACTCCGCCACGGCAGCACGCGGTTCCAGCGGCGTGTGCGCAATGTACGCGACCGTGTAGCTCTGCTGCAGCTTGATGTCTGCTTCCGCCAGCCCCTGCTCCACCGACCCGATGACGTGCGCGGAATTGCCGCGCGAACCGCCTGGCTCCAGGTTCGCCTTCAAATACTCGAAGATCTCCCCCGACGAGGGTTGCGGCGCAGATTTCCATTCCGCTCTGACGGCCTGCGCCGCTTGTGCTGCCAGCCACGGCCTGGGCGCGGCTACACCGATGAAGTTGCCATCGCGCACCACGGTGACGCCTGCGATCTGGCGGGCAGCGCGGTCGTCGCACGAAACCAGTGTGGCGCCGATTGCGTTTGGGCGCACGACTTTGCCGTAAAGCATGCCAGGTCGCTTCAGGTCGGAGGTGTAGCGATGCGCGCCGGTCACCAGTTCGCGGCCGTTCACACGCGGCACCGCCCTGCCCGCCTGCTGCCACTTTTCGGGCGGGGTGGTCTGCTGATCATCGGCGATGGTCTTGACCAGCCGC
>DASRER010000017.1 GCA_035651995.1 Terriglobales bacterium
TTCCCGGTTTCGAGAAGCTGGAGGTCGCCGGGGCCGGCTACATCAACGCTCGCCTTAATCGCGCCCAAGCCGCTTCGGCAATTGCTGCCGACAAGGAAGGCGAACTCACCGCCGCCGAACGCCAGTCACTGGCCGCGCGCAAAATCCTGGTCGAGCACAGCTCCATCAATCCCAACAAGGCAGCGCATATCGGCCACCTGCGCAACGCCATCCTGGGCGACACCTTCGTCCGCCTGCTGCGCTCCACCGGCCGCTCCGTGGACGTCCAGAACTACATCGACAACACCGGGGTGCAGGTCGCCGACGTAGTCGTTGGTTTTCTTTACGTAGAGAAGAAGTCGCTGCCCGAGCTCGAGCGCCTCGCCGCCACCGACCCGCGCTTCGACTACACCTGCTGGGACGTCTACGCCCGCGCCTCGCAGTGGTACGAGGAAGACAAGAGGAACGTCGACAAGCGCCTGGAAACCCTCCACGCCCTCGAAGCCGGCGACAACGACATTGCCCGCGTCGCCGAGCTCATCTCCACCACCGTGCTCCGCCGCCACCTTCAGACTATGGAGCGCCAGGACATCGAGTACGACTTCCTGCCGCGCGAAAGCGAGATCGTCCACCTCGGCTTCTGGGAGCTCGCCTTCCAGCAGCTCAAGGAGAAGGGCGTCGTTTATCTCGAGACCCAGGGTCCCAAGGCCGGCTGCTGGGTGATGAAGCGTCCCTCCACCCCAACACGCGTGACAACGGCGCGTGCAGGGGACACGGACGCGCCTGCGCGGACAGCCTCGCGCGAAGCTACAGCGGTCGCGGCCGAACAACCGGAGTCACCAGATCGACCTGGGGCTGGGCGCACCGGAGTGGCGGAAGAAGCTGAGGACACAAAGGTCCTCGTCCGCTCCAACGGCACCGTGGTTTACGAAGGCAAGGACATCGCGTATCACCTGTGGAAGTTCGGGCTGCTCGGCCGCGACTTCGGCTATCGCCGCTTCTACCGCTACGCCGACGGCCACGAGTGCTGGATCTCAACCTCGCCTGAGCGCAGCGAGCCCAACCACCCTCACTTCGGCGGCGTCAGCGAGATCTACAACGTGATTGACGCGCGCCAGGCCGAAGCGCAGAACGCGGTCATCGAGGCGCTGCGCGGCCTGGGCTACACCGAGGCGGCAGAGAACTACCATCATTTTTCCTACGAGATGGTGGCGCTCACCCCGCGCTGCGCCGCCGAGCTTGGCTACTCGCTCTCCGAGGACGACTGGAGTCGCCCCTTCATCGAGGTCTCCGGCCGCCGCGGCTTCGGCGTCAAGGCGGACGATCTGCTGGACGCGCTCATCGCCTCCGCCGCCGGCGAAGTAGACTCGCGCCACCCCGAGCTGGACGAGCGCGAGCGCCGCCGCATCGCCGGCCAGATCGCTATCGGCGCCCTGCGCTACTTCATGCTCAAGTTCACCAAGCCCACCATCATCGCCTTCGACTTCAAGGAGGCCCTCAGCTTCGAAGGTGAAACCGGCCCCTACGCGCAGTACGCCGTGGTCCGCGCCACCAACATTTTCCGCAAGGCAGGCGTGGACCCGGAGCAAATGGCTGACGGCCAACGGTCGACGGCTGACGGCCACCCAGCAATTGCCAACGACCACCGACTAACGACTAACGACAAGCGGCCAACTGCCAACGGCCAATTGCCAACTGCTATCTTCGAAACTTTCTTTTCCGGCGAAAACGGCAACGAATTCTGGGAACTCTGGCTGGCCGCTTCCAAGACCTCGTACCTGGTAGACCAGTGCATCGCCACCACCGAGCCCGCCTACGCCGCCAAGCACGCGTTTCAGTTGGCGCAGATGTTCAACAATTTCTACCATCGCCACCACATCCTCACCGAAGCCGACGAGGATCGTAAGCGCTTCCTGCTGGCCACGGTCGCCGTTGTCCGCCGCGAACTCATCCGCGTCCTGGCGCTCATGGGGATTACGGTTCCGCCGGTGATGTAGCCCGCCCGCAACTCGCCTGTGACTTCGGGACTTTCCAGTACATGGCGCCCGAGGTGCTTTTGCATTCGCCATAACCAGAACCGCGGCCGTCGGCGAACAAACTGCTGTCTTCGGCCCTCGCACCCATACGAATCGAGCCCGCGAAGCGGGCGCCTGCTCATAGCCCGGCACTTCAGTGCCCGGTAGGTCCCAGCATGCGAGCGAGTCCAGTAGGAGTCTGTGTCACAACTCGAAGTGCTGTCTGAGAAGTGGAACGAATGAGTGTTTTCAGCCGCGAAGCGGCGCCAGAATGTGCAGCCCACGGCGTAAGCTGTAGGTAAGAGTGGGAAATAGAATCACCACTTCGCCAATCGCTAACTCGTTAAATCGCTAAGTCTCGAAAGTCCGACTCCCTTTTCCGATCGCTCCTGCGCTTCGTGCGTCGCGGTAATACGCGCTTGCGAACGCGCGCTGCTTGCGCCATCACCCTCCGCCATGCTGCGCACGAATTCCACCAGCGAGCGCACCGCGATTCCCGACGGTCCCTTGGCGATCCACGCCTTGCTGTCCTCCACCCACGCGGTGCCGGCGATGTCGAGGTGCACCCAGGGCGTGTCTTCCACGAATTCCTTGAGAAACATGGCGGCCGTGATGGCGCCGCCCCAGCGCCCGCCGGTGTTGACGATGTCGGCGATATTGGAGCGGATCATCTCCTGGTACTCGGCGTCGAGCGGCAGCCGCCACATTTTT
>DASRER010000018.1 GCA_035651995.1 Terriglobales bacterium
CACGCCGCGCAGGACAAGCCAGCATTCAAACGGCGACAGGACTGCCCCCTGGGACTTCTGAATGAACGCCAACCGCTCGGCCTGCTCTTGGGTGGTGCAGATGATCGCGCCGCCCAGGCCGTCGGAGTGACCGTTGAGGAACTTGGTGGTGGAGTGGACGACCATGTCCGCGCCCAGTTCGATCGGATGCTGGAAGTACGGCGACATGAAGGTGTTGTCCACCACCAGCTCTACACCCTTGCGGCGGCAGACGCGCGCGATGGCAGCGATGTCGCTGATGGTCATCAGCGGGTTGGTCGGGGTCTCGACGTACACGTAGCGCGTGTTGCGCTCCAGCGCCCGCTCGACGGCGCGTACGTCGGAGGTGTCCACGTAGCTGAACTTCAGTCCCTGCTGCGCGAGGATTTGATTGAACAGGCGCGGCACGCCGCCGTACACGTTGTGCGAGCACACCAGGTGGTCGCCGGCCTTCATCATGGTGCACAGGGCATTGATGGCCGCCATCCCGCTCGAGAACACGCGCGCAGCTAGGCCCCCTTCCAGCGCGGCCAGGTTCTCCTGCAGCCGGTCGCGCGTGGGATTGGAGACGCGGGCGTATTCATAGCCGGCACGCGGCTTCCCCAGCTCTTCCTGGACGTATGTTGACGTAGCGTAAATCGGCACGGTTACAGAACCAGTGACCAGTTCGGGCTCCTGGCCGGCATGGATGGCGATGGTCGAAAAGCCTGCGGACTGTCTCTCTTTGGGCATAACTGGTCGGGTCTTCCAGCCTTTCGGTCTCTCAGTCTAGCGGTCTGGCGGTCGGCCTGGTTGACGGCTCAGGGTCCTTCGAAGATGCCCTTGGACAGGTACCGCTCTGCGGAGTCAGGAATGACGGTGACCACTCTCTTCCCGCTTCCGAGCCGCTTTGCCACCTCGACCGCGGCGTACACGTTGGCTCCGCCGCTGGAGCCGCTGAAGACGCCTTCCCGGGCTGCGAGCTGCTTGACCATATCAAAGGCGGGAGGATCGTGAACCATGATGATCTCATCGGCCAGCGAGCTATCGAAGGTTTTGGGCATGAAGCTGGCGCCGATGCCTTCCACCTTGTGATCGCCCGGCGGGCCGCCGCCGAGTACCGATCCCTGCGATTCCACGGCTATCGCGAGCACATCCGGCAGGCGCTCCTTCATGAACCGCGCCACACCGCTGAAGTTGCCGCCGGTCCCTACGCCGATCACAACCGCGTCCACCTGCCCCTGGAGCTGTTCGAAAATTTCGCGTGCCGTGGTTTCGTAGTGGTAATCGGGATTGGCGGGATTTTCGAATTGGCCGGGAAGGAATGAATTGGGAATTTTAGCAGCCAGTTCGCGGGCGCGACGGATAGCGCCCGCCATACCTTCGTCATCGGGCGTGCGGATCACCTCCGCGCCCAGGGCCTGCATGAGCGTGACTTTTTCCTTGGAGAATTTCTGCGGAACACAGAAAATCACGCGGTAGCCGCGGTTCACGCCAATCAGTGCCAGCCCTATGCCGGTATTGCCGGCCGTGGCTTCGATAATTACGAATCCCGGGCCGAGCTTCCCTTCTTCTTCCGCGCGGCGGATCATGCCGATCGCAGCGCGGTCCTTCACGCTTCCACCGGGGTTTAGATATTCCAGCTTGGCATAGACGTCAGCGGCGCCGGGAGGAACCAGGCGCCGCAGGCGCAGCATCGGCGTTTCACCGACAAGTTCGGTAATGCTCTCGGCGACGCGCAGGTGCGGCGTTACCTGTGTGGACATTCGCACGCTACAGGGTAAGAGAAGCGGCGAGCGATTGGCAATCAGCAGCTTCTGATTCCCAGGGAAAGGAGAAACCCCTGCTGAGAATTGTGGGATTGCAAAAACCCTTTCATGCTCGGGCCCGGCCGCCTTCCGCCGGGTGATCAAGTGGACCGGCACTGCCAACAGCGTCAGCGCATCGAGGCCCTCGCACAAGCAGTTCTTGATTCCCGCGCCATGTTTCCCCAGGCCAGCTTGGCCGACCTCTACGATCGCGAAGTGAATGCCTCCTGAACTTGCGCGTGCTCACTTCGCGCTTGATTCCGCCATAGACCGGCTCTACAGACCCGCTCCCTTCACCAGTGACAGAGAACGGGTCGAGCACCTTTTCCAGCGCTACGAAGCCCTCGTGCGCCCGCCCCTCGCCGTGGAAAGGGACGTCCCCCCGCGTCGCCGGCGAGTTCAGCGCGCTTCTGGCTGATTACCCGCCATTCTTCGACAGGCTGTACTCGCGGGCGAACACGAGTGCCTCGTATTTCAACGAGCCTAGGAGCAATTTCCTTGACGCTGCTTGCTTAAGCATTCGTTGCA
>DASRER010000019.1 GCA_035651995.1 Terriglobales bacterium
CAGGACGTCGCTTCCGACGCCAAGATCGCCCTGCTGGGCCAGACCGTGGTCGACAATCTGTTCCACGGCGCCGATCCGATCGGACAGGTGATCCGGATTAAGCAGGTGCCCATCACGGTGGTCGGAACTCTGGTGCCAAAAGGCCAATCGCCCACCGGCCAGGATCAAGACGACGTGATTCTCTTGCCCATCACCACGCAGCAGAAGAAGGTCTCGGGAGTGAATCAGGCGCGAGCGAACTCGGTCGGAGCCATGATGGTTCAGGCGGTCTCGCCGCAGGCGATCTCACCGGCCGAGGCCGAAATGCGATCCGTGTTGCGCCAGCGGCATCATTTGCAGGGCGATCAGGACGACGATTTCACCATTCGCAACCTGGAGGAAGTGTTCAAGGCGCAAGAGACATCCTCGCGCGTGATGTCGATTCTGCTGGCGGCGATAGCATCGGTCTCGCTGATTGTGGGCGGCATCGGCATCATGAACATCATGCTGGTTTCGGTGACCGAGCGGACGCGCGAGATCGGCATCCGCATGGCCATCGGCGCCACCGAGAGCGACGTCCAGAGCCAATTCCTGATCGAGGCCGTCGTGCTCAGCCTGATCGGCGGGGCCATCGGCATCCTGTTCGGCGTGGGATCGTCGTTCCTGATTACCCAATTGCTCAGCTGGACGGTGCTGATTTCGCCGATCTCGATCGTGGTCGCGGTCATCTTCTCCAGCGCGGTCGGCGTCTTCTTCGGCTTCTACCCGGCGCGCAAAGCCGCGCGGCTGGATCCCATTGAAGCGCTGCGGTACGAATAGAACTCTTCACAGTGCAGCGACGGGGCCTCCGCCGGCCGGCACGGCAGTGTAGCGACGGGCGCCCCCGCCCGTCGGCACGGTACCACTGCGCGTCAGGTACACTCCCTCCGCGCTTCA
The DNA here is from genome assembly GCA_035651995.1 of Terriglobales bacterium. NCBI lineage: Bacteria > Pseudomonadati > Acidobacteriota > Terriglobia > Terriglobales > Terriglobales bacterium. The sequence goes on from DASRER010000019.1 coordinate 916, forward strand.
GGTACACTCCCTCCGCAGTCATGCCAGCGTTCGCAGATACAACTATCGACGCCGACTGCCTCACGTTCAACGCGACGGTCGTCCGTTGTTCGTTACGTTCTCGACGCGCCGTTTCGAGATTCTTCCACCAACTGCACGTGACATTGTTCTCGAATGTTGTTTGCGTGAAGCGGAAACGCGAATTGATCTGATCGTGGTAGTCGTTATGCCCGAGCATGTCCACATGCTGCTTACGCCGAGGATGGACCAAACCGGCGCGCCCTACTCGATTCCTGAGATCATGCAAAGCATCAAGGGAGTGTCAGCGCACCGAATCAACAAACTCCTCAGGCGGCAAGGGCCCGTCTGGCAGCAAGAGTCGTTCGATCATGTTCCTCGGCGCGCGCAGAGCGTGAACGTGCGGGTTGAATACGTTCGACAGAACCCGGTGCGCCGGGGACTGGCGAACAAACCCGAGGAGTATCGCTGGCTGTGGGTGAAGCCAGGGCTGCGTTAGGCGTTCTCCCGAGCGTCCGTGGCGGCGTGCCGACGGGCGGGGGCGCCCGTCGCTACACCGTGGAAAGCTGTGGGCTGGAAATCGACTACGCAGCGCGGACGGTACCTGAAGTGCGGTGGCGGCGTGCCGACGGGCGAGGGCGCCCGTCGCTACACGAAGCTTGGCTGGAAATCGACTACGCAGCCCGGAGCGTACCTGGAGTGTGGTGGCGGCGTGCCGACGGGCGAGGGCGCCCGTCGCTACACCGTGCAGATCTATTTTGGTCTGTTATCGTCTGTCGTATTCTGGCGCACCACCACCCAGCTACGCGCTTTCCCTTATCCCTGCAAGTTACTCATTCCTAGTCCGTTCTGGATGTAAGTTCCTGGATTGACAGGCGGCAGCGCTGGCAACATACTGTCACTCCCATTCAGCTCTGAACAGGTAACCCATGCGTATTGGCAGTGCTGGTGTGCGCGTCGCTTTAACCTGCCTCCTCCTCACCTCTTCCCTGTTGGCCGCCAACCCGAGGGCGCAGCGTGACCAAGACGAAGAGGCGGGCCGCGACGATCCGGAAGCGCGCGCCGCGTGGTTTCTCCGCGGACGCACCGTGATGGGCGAGTCCGCCGCCGCGCTGCGGCAGCGCGCCTACCAGCAGAAGCTGGCGCTGCGCGAGTTGCGCCGCCGCCAGCTCCAGCAGCAGGCCGCGGCGAAGTCGTTCGGCGATCCCGCCGGCGCACAGCAGAATCCCGATGCGCAGGTTGGCGCCGCCCAGGCAGGCGGCACCGGGCCCAACTGGACGCAGCTCGGACCGCGTCCGCTGATCTCCGATCCGACGTTCGCTGTTCAGGACTACGGCAACGTGGCCGGCCGCGTGACCTCGGTGGTGGTGGACCAGAGCGACACGACCGGCAACACCATCTATGTGGGTGCGGCGAATGGCGGCGTGTGGAAGTCAACCAACGCGGCCAGCGCCAACCCTGCCAACGTGACCTTCACGCCGCTGATTGAAGACCAGGCCACGCTGGCCGTCGGCTCGATCGCCATCAAGCCCGACAACAACCAGGTGATCCTGGTGGGCACGGGCGAGACCAACAACTCCGGCGACTCCTACTACGGGCTCGGCATCCTGCGCTCCACCGATGGCGGCGCTACGTGGAGCCTGATCACTTCAGGCGACGGCGGCACGCATCCGTTCCGCGGCATGGGCGTCGGCCGCATCGCCTTCAGCACCGACAACCCCAACCTGGTCGTCGCCTCCATGTCCAGCGCCGCGACGGCATTTGGCGCGGTTGCGGGCGCGGGCGCCAGCGCCGAAATTCCCGGGCAAGCCCTTCGCGGGCTGTATTTCTCCAACAATGCCGGCGCAACCTGGTCGCTGGCGACTGCCAACGACGTGGCCGGCACAGCGTCAACGTCGTCGGTGGTTTACAACCCGCAGGAACATCTCTTCTATGCTTTCATCCGGTTCCACGGGCTGTATTCCTCGGCGAACGGCTCGACCTGGACGCGCCTGGCGAATCAGCCGGCGCCCGCGGGTAGCGGCTTGAACGGCGCCGGCGTTTGCCCGGCCGGCGTGGGACCGACGACCTGCCCGATCCGACGCGGCGAAATCGCGGTGCGCCCCGGCGCCCAGCGCGAGATGTATGTGTGGTACGTAGACCTTAACGCTACTGACCAGGGTATCTGGCGCACAACCGACGGCGGCGCCACCTGGACGCAGCTCTCGGAATCCGGCCTTACCAGCTGCATCGACTCACAGGGCTGCGGCACCTCGCAGGGCAACTACAACTTGTATCTCGCCGCTGTGCCCAACGGCGCGAATACCGATCTCTACGCGGGCGCCGTCAACATCTTCAAGTGCAGCCTGGCGGGCGGCGCCTGCAATGGCTGGCTCAATCTCACCCACGTGTACGGCTGCTTCCCGTTCGGCTCTGTCGGCAAAGTGCACCCTGATCAGCACGCGGTGGACTTCTCGCGCACCAATCCGAACGTCATCTACTTCGGAAATGACGGCGGCATTTACCGCACGCTGAACGGGCCCGGGCTGAACATCGGCACGTGCGGGGCGGGCACGAATCCGTTCGACAACCTGAACGCGTCCATCGGTTCGCTTACGCAGATCAACACGTTCTCGCAGCATCCGACCGACCCGACCATCCTGCTCGCGGGCACGCAGGACAACGGTTCGCCTGCCATCGATGGAAGGAACGGCGCGGGCGCGGGCGTCGGCGGCACCGGTGGCACCATCTGGGCAGAAGCTAATGGCGGCGACGGCGGGTTCACGGACATCGATCCAACAGCGCCGAGCAATATTTGGTACACCGCTAACACAGGTGTGAGCGTTCAGCGCTGTCAGGGCTCGCAAAACGATGGCACTCACTGCATTATCCCTGACACCTTCCCCAACATCATCGGCGCCGCGAACGTAAACAACGACAGCAGCTCGTTCTATACGCCGTACATGCTCGATCCGCAGAACTCGGCGCGGCTGATTCTCGGCACGTGCCGAGTGTGGCGTGGGCCGAGCGTCGGCGGAAATGTGAACTGGCCGACGGGGAGTACCGCGAACGCCCTCAGCTTCAACTTCGGCACGGGCGACACGACCACGTGCTCTTCGAGCGCAGACTTCATCTCCGCGCTCGCCGCGGGAGGACCGACAACGGCCGCAGGATCGGAAGTGATCTACGCGGCCACCAGCGGCGGCAGGATCTGGGTGACCACCACAGCATCTGCCGGTCCGGCAAGCTGGGTGGACACCACTGGACCGATCAATCCCAGCCACTTTCCGATCTCCGACGTTTTCGTGGACCGCACCGTGGCCAGCGGCCTGACCGCCTACATCACGGTCATGGGTTTCGGCAGCGCGCACGTGCTCAAGACCGTGAACGGCGGCCAGACGTGGAGCAACATCACCGGCAACCTGCCCGACGCGCCCGCCGACTCGGTTACGGTTGACCCGGTGAACTCCTCCATCGTGTACGTCGGCACCGACGTGGGCGTGTTCATGACGAGCAACAACGGCGCCAACTGGACCGAGTACGGCGCCAACCTGCCCAACGTGCCGGTGTCGCGGCTGCGCACGTTCTCCAATTGCAGCGCGAACCCGCCGATCAGCAAACTGCGCGCTTCCACTTACGGGCGCGGGATGTTCCAGGTGGACCTGGGAAGCGCGCCACAGCCGTCACCCAGCAGCGTGACGTTCGCAAGCCAGCAGGTGAACACGCCCAGCGCCGACCAGATCATTACCCTTACCGCCGGCGCGGTACCTTTCACCATTACGACCAACGCCACCACGGTGACGGGCACGAACGCTTCCGACTTCCCCATCACGGCAAACACGTGCAACGGAACCATCCCAGCCAACACGAGTTGCACGATCACCTTCCACTTCACGCCGGGCAACACGGGCGCGCGCACGGCCACCATGAATATCGCCCCCACCGGCGCTGGCGTTTGCGCGTTGACCATCCCGCTGAGCGGCACCGGCGCCGCCGCGCAGGGACCAGTCACGCCGGTCATCACCTCCATCTCACCGGGAACCAAGGTTGCCGGCACTGGCGCTTTCACCTTGACCGTGAACGGCAGCGGCTTCGCCGCCAACTCAGTGGTGCGCTGGAACGGCGCCGACCGCACCACCCACTTCGTGAGCAGCACGCAGATCACGGCAGACATTCTGGCCGGCGATGTCGCGGCTGCGGGAACCGCGGTGGTACTCGTCAACACACCCTCGGTCGGCCCGTCGGCTTCGGCCGCATTCACCATCACGGCTGCCGCGGTCTTCCCGGCCAACGACACGTTCCCGTTCGCGCAATTGCGCTACTGGCCGCACATCGTGACCGGCATCGGCTACGTGACCAAGATGACGGTCACCAACCTCACCAACGCCAGCAATAACGTGATCGTCTATTTCCTCGACCAGAATGGCAACGTGCTGGAAAGCGACTCGCTCCCGACGCTCGCCGGCGGCGGCACGGCGCGCATCGCCACGCCGGAATCGGCGCGCTTCGGGCCGCTGGGCATCAAGTGGGCGATCGTGAACTCGCAGGCGGCGGTGACCATCAACCTGTTCTTCGAGATCAAGGCCGATCCCAACGCGGTCGCGGTGGTGAACACGATCGGCTTCAACGACTCGCCGCCGCTGACGGCATTCACGGTTCCGGTGGAATTCGAGCCGGCGCCGCCGGGACTGGGCATCGGGCGGACGATCGGCATCGCGGTGGCGAACCCGAACTCCACGCAGGTCACGTTCACGGTGAAGCTGCTCGACTCGAGCGGCAACCAGGTGGCCATTCTCAGCCGCAATGTGCCGGCGCGCGGACAGATCGGCATTGACCTGACCACGTCGCCGGAATTTGCCGCCGCGCTGCCCAACGGCAACTTCCTGGGCAGCATCGCGGTGACCAGCACGGGGGCGGTGTCGGCCATTGCGCTGGAAGACGACTTTGGGCCGTTCTCCGCCATTCCGGTGGTGCCGGGAACGGCGAAGTAGCCGCGCGGGCGAGCGCATCGCCGGCGTGCCGGCGGGCGAGGGCGCCCGTCGCTACATTCTGGACGTCTGTGCTCGCCCACCCTTCGCCAAAGGAAGGCGAAAGGGTGGGGCACCCGCAGTGTGGCGCCAACGCCCGAAAGGCGCTCTGGACGCCGGTTTTCGGGCGCGCCGCCCTGCGCCGGAGCGCCCGGCGGCGCTGTGTTAGAATCCGACAAATTCCGAACAGAACGGACCTGAATGACCCCATCCTCCTCCCCCGCAGGCGCAACCTCGCCCGCTCCGTCGTCCACGGCTTTGCTGAAAACATTGACGGCGCTCGCCTTGGTCGTGGCCTTCTGCGCTGCGGCCTTCGCCTGGTACGAGCGCCGGCATCCGCGGGTGTTCATACAGACGGTGCCGCAGGACGCCTCGTTGCGCGACAAGTTCCTGGCCGCTTACTACTCCACCGACGTGTGGGAGCGCACCTACTGGATGGGCGTCCCATCGCTGCAAACGCCGACCGACAACTGGAGCATGCAGGAGATCCTCTGGGAGATTAAGCCGGACTTCGTCATCGAAACCGGCACCTACAACGGCGGAACGTCCCTTTACTACGCCGCGCTGCTCAGCATCATCGGCGACAAGGGCAAGGTCATCACCGTCGACATTGACGACAGCCGCATCGGCGAAGCCTCGCAGCGCAAGCTCTGGAAAGAGCGCGTGGAATTCATCAAGGGCAGCTCTGTCGATAAGGCCGTGAGCGACCGCATCCGCCGCGAAGTCGAGGGACACTCGGTCGTCGTCACGCTCGACGCGCTGCACACGCGCGACCACGTGTTCAAGGAACTGGAAATCTACTCGCAGCTGGTGCCGGTGGGCAGCTACCTGGTGGTGCAGGACACCTCGGTCGGACATCCGATTCTTGCGGACGCAGGCCCCGGCCCGATGGAGGCCGTGCAGGACTTCCTCAAGACACACGACAACTTCGTGGTGGACCGCAGCCGGGAAAAATTCCTGCTCACGTTCTATCCCTCCGGCTGGCTGAAGCGGGTGCGGTGATCGCGCGCGGCACGTCCTCGCGCGACATGTCCTGTAGAGACGCAGCTGGCTACGTCTCCCGCCCATGATCTCGCCTTCGATCGACAAGGGCGCGAATGCCGGGCGGCCGCGGCCCGAACTCCGCCGCTCCATGGGCCTGGCCACCGCAACGGGCGTGGTCATCGCCAGCATGGTGGGTAACGGGATCTTCACCACCACCGGCCTGATGCTGGGCTTGGTTGGCGCCGGATGGCTCACGCTGGCGGCGTGGGTCGCTGGCGGGGTGGTCGCGCTCGGCGGCGCCATCAGCTATGCCGAGCTGGCGGCGATGATGCCGCGCGCCGGCGGCGAATACGAGTACCTGCGCCGCATCTACGGACCCGGGTGCGCTTTTCTCACCGGCTGGATCAGCTTCTTCGTTGGCTTTTCGGCGCCCATCGCGGCCACGGCGGTGGCTGCGGCGGAGTATCTGGCCGCGGCGGGTTCGCTGCCCGCCGGCGGTTGGCCGCGGAAAGCGGCGGCGCTGGCCATCATCGCCGCGCTCACCGCGATTCACGCGCGCGGACGCGCCCTCGGCGCCTGGTCGCAGAACCTGCTCACCGCGCTCAAGCTGGCGATCATGATCGCGCTGGTGATCGCCGGCTTCACTTCCGGCGCCGGAGACTGGCGCCGCCTCTCATCCGACGCGGGCTTTTTCGCTGCGCCGCGCTGGGGCGGACTGGGACTGACCCTGCTGTTCGCCATGTTCGCCTACAGCGGCTGGAATGGTTCGTCGTACATCGGCGAAGAAGTGCGCGAGCCCGCGAAAACACTGCCGCGCTCGCTGCTGCTGGGAACGGCCAGCGTCATTGTTTTGTATTTCGTGGTGAACGTCTTCTACTTTTATGCTGCGCCCGCTTCCGCCCTGACCGGGAAAGTCGCGGTCGGCGCGGTCGCGGCCCAGGGTCTGTTTGGGGCGCGGGCCGGCGCGTGGCTTTCGGTCATGATCGCCGCGGCGCTGCTTTCGTCGCTCAGCGCCTACGTGCTCACCGGCCCGCGCGTGTACTTCGCCATGGCGCGCGATGGCCTGTTCTTCCCCTTCGCCGCGCGCGTGGACCCGCAGTCGGCAACGCCGGTGGCAGCCATCGTGTTGCAAGGCGTCTGCGCGGCTGTGATGGCGCTTACGGGAACCTTCGAACAGCTGCTCACTTACATCGCCTTCGCGCTTGGGATTTTTCCCTGGATGGCGGTGCTTGGCGTCATTCTGCTGCGGCGGCGCGAACCCGCTGCGGCACGTCCGTATCGCTGCTGGGGATATCCCCTGGCGCCGCTGGTCTACCTTGTCGCCAGCGCGGCGACCATGGTGGTGGCGTTCATGGGCCGGCCCGGGCCGTCGCTGTTCGCGATTGGGACCGGGCTGGTGGGAATTCCCATTTACTACTTCGGATTCAGGCGCCCGCCCACGCAAAAGAGTTAGGGCCGGAAGTCCGTTCTTGCCGCACCCGAAGCGTTGGGATGGGTGCCGACGGGCGAGGGCGCCCGTCGGCACAGCGTGGCGGTTCCAGTCAGTTGCCGGTGCTGGGTGATGGAGCGGCAGGCGCGGCCGGCTTCTGCTTCCTGGTCTTCTTCTGGGTCTTCGGTGCGGCGGTGCTGCTGTCCTGCGCAGGGGCCGAGGCCGCAGCGCCCGCCGGCGCGCCCTGCTGCGGGGCGGCCTGGGACTGGTTCTGCTGCATCTGCCTGGCCGCCTTGTCGAGCGCCTTCAGATACTGGTCGGGATCGATGTGCTTGTTGCGTTCCTCGATCATCTTCTTCATGGTCTCGGGATCGCTGCCGCCGCCCACGGGCATGCGCCCAAACGGCGTGTCGATCTCGTGCGGCTTGTCGCTGTCGGGCAGATAGAGGTACCACTGCCCGTTGATGACCCGCCACTCCTGGGTGAAGTCGGCGTCAATCAGGCCCATGCGCGGCAGCATGAGCGTGCGCATGGTGGTCACCTGGGCCGAGTCTCCCGAGGGCTCGATTTTGACGCTCTCGATCTTGGCGGAGACGAGCGCGTCGTAGCGATCGCGAAAGAACTCCTTGCGCGATGCGGGAGCGACATACTCCACAGCGGCGGGCATGTCCTTCTCGGCCAGCGCCTTGTAGTGGGCATTGACGCGCTCGCGCAGTGAGGCCTCAGAAGGCAGTGCAGGCGAAGCCGCGGTGCTCGCCTCCGCCGTCGGGGCAGGCGGCGTCGCAACTGCCGGAGCAGCGGTGCTTGCCGCAGGCGCAGCAGGCTGCTGCATAGGGGTCGTAACCTGGGCCGCGCAAGCCAGAGCCAGCAGTCCGCTCGCGACGGCGCCGAAAACAGACGTGTTCAACTTCATTCTCTCCATCTCCCAGTGCTGTCCTGAATAGAACGATTGTAGCTGATTTCGTTGCGCGGTGCGGTCAGAGCAATCACCTGAGAAGCGGCGGCGGTTTCAGCTTAATTCGCGAGCCGGCGATGGCGAAGAAAAAGGCGGCGGTTTTCACCGCCGCCCGAAGGCAGTACTTGTAATTCCTGATTACTCAGCCAGGCTCTCAACCACACCGGACAGTGAGCCGTTGCGAGTGCCGCCGCCGATGATCAGCGCGTTGTTGGCGCTGAACACAGCTCCGGTCGCGGCAAACTGCGCCGAGAAGCCGTGCGCATTGTTGAACTGCGTGACCACGATGATGTAGCCATCAAACGTGCCCGCGCCGTTGGGCTTGCCAGCCGCAGCGAGCAGGAAGTTCAGAGCGGTCGCGAACGATCCGCCCGGGGCCAACTGTCCGCTCGCGTTCAACCCGCGGCTGCCCGCGAAGGCGCCGACGCCGGCGCTGGTGCAGGCCGGAGCCACCGGAACGGCCGTGGTGTCGGTGTTCAGACAGAACGGCGTGCCGCCGGTCGGGAAGAAGTAGAACGTCAGGCCGCCCGTTTGCGAGCAGGTCGGGGCCGCGTTGTTGAACGCGCCCGTATCGTTACAGGTGTTCACCACCGAGATGCCGGTGTTGAAGCCACCCACGTTGCTCACGAACGGATACAGCAGGGTCGTACGGACCGCGTTGATGGTAAACCAGTTCCCTGCGTTGAAGATGTTGCGGGTCGTGCCCGCAACGGCTGACGTGGTCGCAATGTAGCGCGGAATCGCCGCAGCGTTCACGTCATCGTTGCCGCCGCCCGAAGCCTCGCCAGGACCGAAGGACGCGTGCAGCGACGCCGTGCCGAAGCCCGAGGGTGAACCGACAACCACGCCAACCGCTGGGGTGGCACCGGTAGCACCGGTAACCGCGGCCGCAGCCGTGGTAACCGTCATCGTGCCCGCGGCCGTGGTGTTGTTGGCAGTCGTGTCATAGATGGCGAAGCAAGCCGCCGGACCAACGCAACTGCCGCCCGAACGGAGGGTAAAGATCAGGCCCGCCGTACCATTGGCCGCCGATGTGGTTAAGGTTGCCGGCCAAGTCACGCTGACGCCGGAAGGAACCGTTGTTCCAGAGTCGAAGATGACGCTGGTTGGCGTCGTGGCGATGTCACCAAACACCGTCGTGCCAGCGGCTACCGCTGTACGGAAAGCGTTCGGAAACAGCGGAGCAACCGCGTTCTCTTCCGAGAACGTGAAGGTCGCCGGAATCGACAGCGTAACACCCGAGCTCTGTGAACCGACACCGGGCACGGTTACGCCCGCACCCGCGTTGATGGTCTTCTGCGCGGTCGCCACGGTGGTGATCACCGGAGCAGGCAGCGCCGTAGCAACGTTCGAGGAGACGGTCGCCGTGATGGTGCCTGTTGCAGCGATCGAGGTTGCGTCCACACGCAGGTTCTTGATGCGGAAGGCAGAGCCAACGCCAGTCGGCGCCAGGATACCTGTCGCCGAGGCCGAAGCCGTACCCGCCTGCTGCACCGTCACGGTGATGACCGTCTGCGGTGTGCCGCCCGGTGCCAAACCTACCGTTGAACTGGCCAGGATCGTCAAGCCCGCGAGACCGGCGTTATCGTACACGTCAAAGTTCGCGTTGCTGGCAGCGCTGATAGACGACGGGTTGGTCAGCGTGACGTTGTAGGTCAGGCGCACAATGTTGTTCAGTGCGAAACAGTTGGTGGTGCCGATTGTGTTGTCGTCATAAACCAGCACGTCCGATACACGCTCGGTACGACCTTCCTGGTTGACGATCGCGCCGCTCGCGGCTGCGTTCGTCGGTGTGATGGGACCTAGACCGGAACCCCCGCTCGGATCGGTGGGTGCAATAGCGGTGACCACCTGCACATGGCAACCTGCAAACGCAGCGGTCGGCACTATTGTCGCGAGGACCCCAGCCAGAAGGAAGATAAACAATCTTTTTCCACTCATTCTGTGCTCTGCTCCTTAAAGCCTTCTATTTTTGATCTGACTTGTTTTGCGGTGGATAGCTCGGATCCCGAAGTTCTTGTCACTCGGCGCTCACGTGTTCCACCAGAACCGTACGACTCGATACCGCAACCACCTCATCGAAGCCACGGCCGAACTTAGGAACTTACAGTGCGTTTGGGGAAAACTGCGCGTTTTTTATCGTTCGTACCTGAAATTGTCAAGCCCTTTTTTCCCAACGTTAACTAACGTTGCACTCCCCCGCGAACGCCGGTACACTGGTGCGAATTCAATCGCTTCCAGCAATTTGTCAGCGCACAAATGACATCTTTTCGACGCCATCTGGCCGCCCTTGTGCTCCTGCTCGCCGCCGGCATTGCTGCTTACTCGCCCGCCCTGGGCAACGGCTTTGTGTGGGACGACAACTTCCAGATCGGACACAACCCATTCGTCCACGGCGCCGGCTCCTGGAGCCGGCTTTTGAGCAGCGACGTGTGGGGATACATGCGCGGCGGCGAGCATTCGCTCAGCAACTATTACCGGCCAATGCAGATGCTGACGTATCGCGTCACGGCGATGACGGCCGGGCTCGATCCGCGGGGCTTCCACGCCGCCAGCCTGATATTCAATTTCCTCGCCACCATAGCGGCTTACGCGCTGTTTTTGCGGCTCACCAGGCGCTGGGGAATTGCGCTTGCGGCGGCGCTGATTTTCGCCGTCCACCCGATGCACAGCGAGGCGGTAACCTGGGTCTCAGCACTCACCGAGCTGGGCTGCGCGCTGTTCTACTTTTTGGCCTTCCGTCTCTTCGTGCGCGCGTACCCGCCGGCGCGGCCTGAAACTGGGGCCGATTCGTCCCACAAGACCGCTCCCGAGCCGGCGCCGCAGGGTCGGATTTGGTCACTGGCTGGCGCTGGATTGGCCTACCTGGCCGCCCTCCTGTTCAAGGAGATGGCGCTGACTTTTCCTTTAGTTCTCGTAGCTTGGGTGCTGTTTACTGATCAGTTAAACCCGTGGAAGCGTGCATTACTGAGGTCGGCGCCCTTCTGGTTACTTACCGCCGCCTACATCGTGGCGCGCGTGTGGGTGCTGGGATACTTCTCGCGGGTGCAGCACGCCTTCACGCTTTCGCCGCTGCAGTACGTGCTGAGCGCGGCCGAACTCGTGGGACAGTACTGGCTCCGGCTGCTGGTTCCCGTCGGCTTCAATGCGTTTCACATCTTCCATCCGGCGCAGAAGCTGCTCGAGCCGCGCGCCATCGCCGCGCTCCTGTTCCTGCTGATTGGCGGCGCCGCGATCCTATTCGCGCGACGGCGCGCACCGCTCGCCGCGTTTGCCGCGGCGTGGGTCTTCATCACGCTCGTGCCGGTGCTGAACCTGCGCGGTGTGGGCGAGAACGTCTTCGCCGAGCGCTACCTCTACATTCCGTCGCTCGGCTTCGCGCTGCTGGTGACGTGGGCGGGGGCGGCGCTGATCGAGCGGCTGCCGCGCCAGGCCGCGCGCGTCACAGCGATCGTGCTGGTGGCGGGCATTTCTCTGGGCGGCATCGCGCAGACGCGCCGCCGCGTCCCTGACTGGAAAGACGACTACACGCTGTACGCTCGCACCGTGGAAGCGTCGCCTGATTCCCCGCTCATGCGTGCCTCGCTGGCGAACGTGCTGCGCGACCGCGGCATGCTCGACGCCGCCGAGCGCGAATACAACACGGCCATCGAGGTCGCGCAGGCGCAGTCGCCGCCCGACAATTACCAGACCGCCAACGCGCTCGTGGGCCTGGCCGGCATCGCCCATCGCCGCGGACAACTGCAGCAAGCTCTCGACTACGTCAACCGCGCGCTGGCCATCAGCAAGGACCTTCCCGGCGCGCACGTGGCGCTCGGCCTCATCTTGCTGGAATCGGGACGCACCGCCGAAGCGCGCGATGTGCTGCTCGAAGCCCATAAGTTTTTCCCGTATGACGAGGTCGTGATCAACGGACTCGGCGTGATCGCGCTCACCGAGCACAAATACGACGAGGCGATCGGATACTTCCAGCAGACCACGCAGATCGTTCCCAACTTCGCCGACGGCTTCAACAACCTCGGCATGGCCTATCGCGCCGCCGGCCGCGTGCAGGAAGCCATCCCTGTGTTCCAGCGCGCGGTTGCGCTGGCGGCGGAGAACGGCGGATACCATCACAACCTCGCGCTCGCGTTGGCGCAGGCCGGCCGCATGAACGACGCGCTGCCGAGCTTTCAGCGCGCCGCAGAGCTGGCCCCGCAGAACGCGGTCATGCACACCGACCTGGGCGTGGCGCTGGCGCGCCTTGGGCGTTATCCCGAAGCCCGCGCCGAGCTGGAGCGCGCGCTCCAGATCACGCCGTCGTATGCGCCGGCGGTCGCAAATCTGAACTTGCTGAAGCAGGTCGAAGCGCAGCAGGCCCGCCGCTAGCCGCGCGGCGCGGCCTCATCCCTGTGCTAGATTAGAAGTTGGTGTGTGGGCGCGTAGCTCAGCTGGTAGAGCAATGCCCTTTTAAGGCATGGGTCGCAGGTTCGAATCCTGCCGCGCTCACCAGTTCCGATCGCGGAGGACCCTGCCTGGCCCGCTATTCCTTCTTCAGCCCGATTAACCACAAGTAGATCTGGTCCACCTCGTGGATGTCGGTCTCCAGCGCGCTCTGGTCGGCGTATTTGCGGATGTCCGACTCGGGGTGGCGCTGCTTCAGCCGCATCACCACCTGGTATAGCTCCTCCACTTTGGAGTGCATGATTCGGAGATCGGCGACCAGCCGCACCTCGTCAATGTCGAGTGGCCGGCCACTTTGAAGATCTGACGAGCGAAGATTCTGGCGGGCTTCCATGGCGCGAAATATTACCGCAACCAGCGCGGCCCCACCTGTGCAGAACCCCGGAAATGACAGACGCACAGAAATAAGGGCAGCCTGGCGGCTGCCCTTTCAAGGACCTGCGTCGCCGATCTCAGAAGCGGAACGTCGGTCCCAGCGTCATCTTCAGGTTGTGCTGGGCGCCGTTGTCGAAGTAGATCTCGTCGCCGATGTCATAGCGGAACCCAAAGTGCGTCCAGCCGAACTCGATGCCGCCACCGGGATAGAACACGCCGTTGGTGTCACCGGCCGTGACGCTGTTCACGGCGGTGGGGAAGCCGCCCAGCGCACTGCCGCGCGAGACGCTGAAGTTCAGGAACCCGCCCTTCACCGTTCCGAACACGCGGAACGGTCCGATACCGGTCTGGATCTTCGGACCGAACATTCCGTTCAGCAGACGCAGCCGCGAAGTGTTGAACGACGTCGTAAAACCGTTGCTGAACGTGGTGGTGACGTTGCGCTCCGGGTCGTAGGCCATTTCGCCTTCCCAGACGAGGTGGTTGCCGGTATTGAACCCCAACCGTCCGCCCACGCCGACGAAGTTGGCGTCATTGGCGTTCTGCAGCCGGGTATAGTCGGCAAACACGCTGACCTGCCCGTGTTCTTCCGTCTGCGCGAACATCGCGGGTGTGAACAGGACAAACGCCAGCGCGAGTATGAGGGTTCCTGTGGTGCGTTTCATGCGAGCCTCCCAAAATTTCTCCCGAGCAAAGCTGGCACACCGCTGCTTGCATGGCGCCAACTGCGCCGTCGCCAGTGCGACGGCGGACCTGCAAGGGGACACTCGTAGGATGTGCTCAGCGCAGCCCGGGTGGGCTGCGCCAGCCCTCAGGAAATCAGTCAGTTAGGGCGCCTATTCGCTGGGTGAAAAGTAGCCACGGCGGAAGTACACCTGAAGGGGATTCGCCGACGTGCTGGCCTGCACGCGCACGTTGATCTTGCGGTACCTGCCGTCGCGCAGCGGGCGGCTGGGCCGATAGCCGAGCAGGTAGCGGCTGCGCAACTCGGTGCTGATGGCGCGGGCTGCCTCCGGCAGCCTGGAAATGTTGTCCACCACGCAGGTGCGGCCGCCGGTCGCTTCCGTGATGTGGGTCAGCAGGCGCCGTCCGGCGCGGTCCTCGGGCAGGGCGAACAGGGAGTCGTAGATATCGATGGCGTAAATCTCGACGTCGGCTTCCTGCACCAGGGCGCGGATCTCGTCGGCGCGATAGCGGCTGTTGTTGTCGGCGCCGTCGGAGATGATGAGCAGCGCTCTCCGCTTATGCCGCGCCGACCGCGCCTTCTTCACGCCCATGTAGATGGCGTCGAGCAGCGCGGTATGGCCGTCGGGCACGGCCGTGACCAGCTTCGATTCGATGGTGCCGATCGACTGCGTGGTATCGATCAGCAGGCGGGGTTTGTCGTCGAAGGTGATGACGAAGAAGTCGTCATCCGGATTCGAGTTCTTGAAAAATTCCGACACCGCCTCGCGCGCCATGCCGATCTTCTTGCGCATGCTGCGGCTCAGGTCGAGCAGCACGCCCACGGTGAGCGGCGCCTCGTCGCGGGAAAAGTATCGGATCTGCTGCTGCTCGCCGTCTTCCAGCAGGCTGAAGTCTGTTTCCTGAAGGTCGAGCACCGGCCGGTTGCGTATGTCGGTCACCGTGACCGGGATTTCCACCAGGTCAACGTCGATCATCAGCGGCTTGGCGCGAAGGCGAAGCGTTCCCGCCGGACTTGCCGAGGCCGCCTGCCGCGAGGACGGCGCCAGCTCCGGCGCTGGACTGTTTTGCGGAAAGGAGAGGACAGGAGGCAGCAGGAGAAGTGCCGCCAACCGCGCGGCGCCACCAAACCCCCGGGACCCGAATCGATTCACCACGGCCATTCGCCGAAAAACAAATCGCCGGTTGAGCGCGAGGCCGCGATACTAGCACAGCTCCCTCCGGGAAAAGCGTCCGGAACGCGTTCTTGTCGTAAGAATGCGGGTGGGGAAACCACTTTGATCCGCAGCATGGCAAGCGTCCGCTGGCGGAAAAACGGCCGGCCTGCGTCGCCGCAGACCGGCCGAGCCGGGTGGGGAGAGAGCCTACTTGGACGCGCGATCACCGTCGGTCTTGCGGGCGGCGACCTGCGTCATGGAAACCACGTTGTACTCGCGCTCTTTGCCGTCGCCTTCCAGCACGCGCAACACCATGCGGTCCTTCTTCATGCGGAACTCCGCCGTCTCGCCGATGGGCAGCAGCGCGGGATGCTTCTCCTCACGGGGACGAATGCGGTACAGCACGCGGTCGGTGCGGAGCACGTATTCGGGGCAGAGCGTCTGCCGCGTCTTCTTGTGCTCCGAGTCGGTGCCCAGCACCGCTCCGGCCAGACCCTTGCCGCCGTTCTCGTCGTAACCGCACTCCACCGACGTCATCTCTTCCAGCGTGCCCTTCTGGTAGAAAGCGTTCTCGCCGGCCAGCGCCGCCGAACTCAGCAACAGAAGCGAAAGTACCCAACGCATCTTCACAGGTGAACCTCCCTGGCATTTGCCAACCAGGGAAAATGCAAGCTTCCGGCCAAAGCTCCACGTGGAACAGCCCGCCCAATCCCCGGTGCAGCAGGGTCTTACGGAGGACGTCTCCGGTGTTTATTCATTGGTTAATAGGCAATTTTCCCCGGCCGCGGAAAGAACGCCATCGTTACCCGCGGACATGTCCGGGCGCGCTTACCGTTCCGCCAACGAATTGAGCGTCGGGAAAAACTCGGGATAGGAGATGCGCGCCGCGTCCGCGCCCTGGATTGTGCTCTCGCCGTCAGCAGCCAGCGCCGCCACCGCGAAGGCCATGGCGATGCGGTGATCGCCGGCCGAGTCAATCTCGGCGCCGCGCAGCCGCTGCGCCCCGGGGACGCGCAGGCCGTCTTCACGCTCTTGCACCTGCGCGCCCATGCGACGAAGGTTTTCCGCCACGGCGGCGATCCGGTCTGACTCCTTGACCCGCAGCTCGCGCGCATCGCTGATGGTAATGCCGTCGCGCGTGAGCGGAGCAATCGCCGCCAGCACCGGCAGCTCGTCGATGAGCACGGCGGTTTGCGCGCCTTTCAGGCTGATCCCGCTCAGCCCGCGGCCCTGTATTTTGACAGTCCCGACCAGCTCGAAGTTGCGCTCTTCGACGCGCAGCACCGAGATGGCCGCGCCCATGGCGCCGAGCACCTCGAGCAGCAGGGCCCGCGTGGGATTCAGCAGCACATCGTCGACGATCAGGGTCGAGCCGGGCAGCGCGGCGGCGGCGCACAGGAAAAAGGCCGCGGAAGAAATGTCGCCCGGAATCGTCGCCTCGATGGCGTGGAGCTTTTGTCCGCCGGCGATGCTGGCGCGATTGCGGCCGCGCTGCACTTCGGCGCCGAAGGCGCGCAGCGCCAGCTCGCCGTGATCGCGCGTGGGCAGCGGCTCCTCGACCGTGGTCTCGCCCTCGGCCAGCAGTCCGGCAAACAGCACGCAGCTCTTCACCTGGGCGCTCGCCACAGGCATTTTGTAGTGAATGGAGCGCAGGCGCGCGCCTGGGGTGGGGGGAAAGATGTGCAGCGGCGGGCGCTCGCCCTCGGCCGACGTTACTTCAGCGCCCATCGCGGTCAGCGGCGCGATGATGCGCGCCATCGGGCGCCGCGTGAGCGAGGCGTCGCCGCGCAGTTCGCTGGTGAAGTCCTGCCCCGCCAGGATTCCCGCCAGCATGCGCATGGTCGAGCCGGAGTTGCCGCAGTCCAGCGCCGCCGCCGGAGCGGACAGCCGCGGCCCGCGGCCTTCGATGTGGACGACGCTGCCCTCGCGCCGCACCCGCACGCCGAGCGCTTGCACGCAGGCCAGTGTGCTGGCGCAATCGGCGCCGCTGGAGAAATTTTCAAAGCGGCTGCTGCCTTCGGCGAGCGCGCCCAGCATGGCGTAGCGGTGCGAAATGGACTTGTCGCCCGGCAGACGTACGCTCCCCGCCACCCGCCGCGCGGGCTGAACCGTTTCGATCACGCCGACTTGCGCCATAGCAGAGTTGCCTGACCCCTGCGATTTTATTTGCCGCCGGTCACAGCGGCGAGGCCAACTAAGCGGCCTCGGCATCATCTTACTTTGCAGCGCGGCGGTGACTACGCTGCGCGGCGTGAACCCAGGTCCTCAGAGTCCCCTGCCTCCGAGCCGGTCCCCGCAACAGAAAAACGGACGGTGTTTCATGGTCCCACGGGCCAGACTGGTTCTTCCTCCTCCAGCTCTTTGTTTGATTCTTACCCTGGCCGCTGCGGCGCAGATGGGAAGCACGCTCACGGTGAACGTGCGCGGCGACCGCGAGCAGGCTGTGTCCGATGTCCGGGTGGAGCTGCGCAATCGCGCCACCGGACAGATTGTCGCCAACGGAATGTCCGGGATCGACGGCAACTACGACTTCCGCGGCGTGCCCAGCGGAAGTTATGAGGTGCTCGCCTCGCGCGACCTGCTCTCCGGCGCCGAGCCGGTGCAGGTGGCCGGCATCGAGACCAGCGTCACCGTGCACCTGAGCGGCGTCACCGCCCAGCAGCCGGCGGCCGTCACCGGGGGCCAGCAGACCGTTTCCGTCAGCCAGTTGATGGCGCCCAAGAAGGCGCGCGGCCTGCTCGAAAAAGCGCAGGACGCGATGAGCAACGGCAAACTCACCGAAGCCTGGGACAAGGTGGAGAAGGCGCTCGCCATCTACCCGAACTTCGCCGAGGCGCTCACCGTGCGCGCCATCATTGAGCTCGACCAGAGCAAGACCGACGCCGCGCTGGCCGACCTGCAGAAGGCCATCAACGCCGATCCCGGCTATCCCATGCAGTATTTGGTCATGGGCGCTGCCTTCAACATGCTCTCCCGCTTCGACGAGGCGATCCGCACGCTGGAGCGCGGGACCAGCCTGGCTCCAAATTCATGGCAGGGCTACTACGAACTCGGCCGCGCTCACCTGGGCAAGGCGGAATACAAGGAAGCGCTCAAGTACCTCAACCAAGCCGAAGACATGGCGCCGCGCGACTACGCTCCCGTCCACCTGGCCCGCGCCAACCTCTTTCTCGCGATGAAAGATTACCCGGAAGCAATGAACGAGCTGGAAAACTATTTGAAGCGCGATCCGCAGGGCCCGAATTCGCCGGCCGCGCGCGAAGCGCTGCAGGACATCAAGGCCAAGGCATTCGTCGCGCCGCAGGCGCAGCGGTGAAGGGAGCACTCAGCAGCCAGCATCAGCATTCAGCTCCTGAATGGTCGTGCCCGGCAGCGATCCGTTGCCTGGCACAGGGGCTGAATGCTGATTGCTGACTGCTGAGTGCTGGTTGCTGCTACGCCGACGCCAGCATTTCCTTCGGCACTTCCCTGGCCTGCAGGCCGAACTCGAACATCGGCGTCTCGGCGCCACGGCCCCAGCGGTTCACTTCCCAGTGCGCGCGCAGGAACTTCACATTGGGATTCTTCGTCAGATCAAGCAGCAGCGGATGCTGCCCGGCGTAGAACTTTTGCGGAAAGGCCAGCAGCGGCTTGTCGCCCCAGGCCTTGCCGTCGGCCGAGCCCCACACGCTTACGTCGAGCGACTCCTGCTCGATGATGCGCGTGATGTGCAGCGTGAGCAGGAAGACGCGGTTGGCGGGAGCACCGATCTCAACCGCCGGACCGTCGCCTTTGGCGGAAACCACAGTTTTTTCGGGAACAAGGGCCAGTTGGATCATCGAGTGGGATTCTATTTCGCGAAAGCGGAAATAGAAAGCGTCGCGAGGAAGCGGGTGACGTAACGTTGATTGTGTAAAAAGCGAGAGGGTGTAAGTTGGCTTTGCCTAGCAAGCGAAGCCGTTCCTGGAAAGGAGACCTACACCCGATGGCGAAGATAATCCGGATTGAGGAGCATTTCCAACATTTTCT
>DASRER010000021.1 GCA_035651995.1 Terriglobales bacterium
CACCACGAGGATGGAGTTAACATCAACGTTCGTATTCAGGAGTGTGCGGAGTAAGGGGGCAGGTCAAAATGAGGCTGCGAAACAGCTCACGAGGACCACGACCAACCGCTTGTTGTTGTGACGTATCACGGCACACCTCACAAAAGTCCGGGAAAAGTTAGCAGCCGAACGAAACCGGAGCAACGGAGACTGGCACCCGTTCCGAATTCGGAACAAATGTCGAGTGCTGCACCTGTCAAAACGTGGTAACTATTCGTGGAAATGCGCCGCCACGGACGCGGAGAAAGGCGAAGCCTGAACTAGAGAACCGAGCCTACAAGGCGCTTGCGACCATTTGTTCACAAATTGCATCTCAGGTGTTCTGAATTCGGAACGCCGCCTGTGACAGTCACCGGTCCGCCTTTCGGGGCTACGAGTCATCGCGGTGCATTGCCCGCGCGGATTGGCTATGCTGGATTACGTGCCACTGCTTGGCGAATTGTGAGCGTATCGAGGTGAGGCGCATCGCCAGAACGAAGGCGGTTGTGACTACATAAGCGGACGTTGTTGGTGCTCCTGAAGTGGCCGATTGCGAAAAGTCTCGCCCGGCCTGAATACCTCCGTCATTTCAGAGCATACGATTGCGGGCGGCTGTTCGTGCGCATTCGACCGTGAGTCGCGCCTTGTTCGCGAGTTCCCGCATCTCGCGTCTTGTGGCGGGAATTGGCGAATCGTTCTTTCGGCGAAATGTCACGCGGCGTGCCCCAGAAAAGTTCGAAAATCGTCTGCCAGGGCCGACCATTTCTTTTCAAACACTTGCGAAATCGCCGGGGCATGGGGGTTTACACAAAAGGGTTTGCATTGTCCGGGCAGGCTGCTGGCCCGGCGTAAACTCCCGCCAAACGCTGGCGGCGGCACCGTGGTATTGCGACTTGCGCTTCAGTAGCGCTAAATCGACTTCGACCAAGCTGCAAACTGGACGGCTAGAGCCGGGAACTTTCATCGGTTGTGTGGCGTAAACCGCCAATATGAAAGTCATACCGACATTTCTGTTGCAAGCGCTGGCCACTGGTTCGCTCTGGATAGCGGGGCTTCTTCCCCTGGTTCTATTGGCCTTCCGTGGTGTTAAGCCTCTGGCTGCCAACCGACTGGCCGTGGCTGCGGGTGTGATCTATTTGGACTTGGCCTGCGTAATGGCTCCCCGAACCGCTTGGTTTCGCGGCTTATCCTGGAACTGGCAGGGGAAAATTCTAGAAGTGCTTTGGGTGCTGCTGCTAGCGTCCGTGCCCGGTTACAGTTTGGCACGCCTCGGCATCCGAGGGCGGTTGGCGCCACGAAGCGTGGGCCCGATTTTGTGCGTGGCTTTGGGAGCTGTGGCGCTGCCAATGGTGTTCTGGTTCCAGGGGATGCGCATGCCGCCGGACCGGGAAACCTTGTTATTTGAGTTGACCATGCCCGGAATCGCCGAAGAGCTTGTCTTCCGAGGAGTTTTCCAATCGTTGCTGAACGAAGCCTTCGGCCAGCCCTGGCGGCTAGGTAAGGCGCCCCTGGGTTGGGGCAGCGTGCTCACCGCGATACTTTTCGTGGTTGGCCACGGCGCACTCTTCGACCACCACCTGCACTTGCAAACCAGCGCGTTCGCCATGCTGTTCTCGTTACCGCCCGCTGTCCTCCTAGGTTGGCTAAGAGAGCGCACTGGGAGCGTGTGGCCGGGCATGGTGGTCCACAATCTTGTCGACGGCTTGCCCCTGCTGGCAAGCCGGTTGCTATGAGATGACAAGGCGCAACCGGTCCGGCCTGGACTGATTTTTGAACATCTGGGACATGTCCTGGGTGGGGCCGGGTAGCTCTTCTGACATCCACCGTTGCTTGGCCGCGGGCGGTGGCAAGCGCATGTGCGTGCATCAAGGCGCAGGCCACACGCCTACGCTTGATCCGCATGGAATGCCGCAGTTAGACACGGTCGGTCGCCGTGCTCGCAGCTTTTAAGAGCCGTTGCCGGATCGCGGAACCGAGTCCTTCTTCCGGAGGCAACGGCGCCACGATGAAGTAGGGCTCTTGCTCGTCCAGCCAACGTAGTCCCGCGTACAGTCGCGCAGCTAATGTGCTCCAGTCTCCCCACCGGCCCCAGTCAAAGCTCAACGGCGCAGCCGTATGCCAGCCGCTCGGCAGCAAGACTCCCACCTCCTGCTCCGACCATGGTTGCACCACTTCAGCGAGTGCGTCTTCCTGTCCGTCGCTCAGCACTAACTTCGTCCGGGGTGCGTAGTGGCGCGACACCATCCCCGGCGAGGGCAAGCCCTTCTCTGGCGGATGCGAAACCGCATCGCCCGCGTCAACCTTGCCAAGCAGCCGTCTCAACTGCTCGGCGGTTACGCCTCCCTGGCGCAGGATGCGCGGCCCAGCGGTGAGATCGAGCACGGTGGATTCCACCCCGATTGGGCACGGACCGCCATCGAGAACTGCCTCGATTCGCCCATCCAGGTCAGCTAACACGTGCTCGGCTCTCGTCGGACTCACGTGCTGAAACCGGTTCGCGCTCGGCGCGGCGATTGGCACTCCGCTCTCCGCGATCAACCGTTCTGCCACCGGATGGGCGGGAAAACGAACCGCCACCGTATCGCGGCCTGCCGTCACTATATCCGGCACCATGGCGTTCTTTGGAAGAACGAGGGTCAGCGGTCCCGGCATAAACGCGGAAAACAGATCATCGACCTTCGCGGGCATCTTCGACGCCAATGACTCCAACATCTCACGCGAACTCACATGCACGATGAGAGGGTCCCAGCGTGGCCGCTCCTTCGCGATAAAGATTTTTTTCACCGCGACGGTGTCGAGAGCGTTCCCGCCAAGCCCGTAGACGGTTTCGGTCGGAAACGCAACCAATCCACCGGCGCGAATAATCTTCACCGCCTGCTCAATGGCGCCGGCATAATTTGCCGATAAACACAGCGTTTGCATGCGCACACGATCTCTATATGAATCTAACTGATGCGGCCCTTTCGAATCAGCCGCGGTCGCAGCGCCGTTGGTTTAAGCAGGCACAATGCGCTAACCTCTTGCGGTGGGGTGATGCCGGTTTGCCAGACGAATGGTAAAAGCGATTTTGTGGGACAACGATGGCGTGCTCGTGGATACCGAGTGCCTTTACTTCGAGAGCACCCAAAGAACCTTGGCCACGATCGGCATTCAACTGAGCCTGGAACAATTTTTCGACTTGTCGATGCGGCAAGGGCGGAGCGCGTTTGATCTTGCGATCAAAAACGGATGTTCACGAGAGCAGGTGATGAATTCGAAGCGCTACCGTGATCTCCTGTACTCCGGCATGTTGCGGCGCCAGACGCGGGTGTTGCCAGAAGTGGAGGAAACCCTGAAAGCGCTCGATCAGCGCATGCGCATGGCAGTCGTGACCAGTTCACAGCGGCAGCATTTTGACACCATGCATGCTGATCTCGGCTTGACCAAGTATTTCGAGTTTGTACTGGCGCGGGAGGATTACGGCAAGACGAAGCCGAATCCCGAACCCTACCTGCTGGCGCTCGAACGACTGGGGATGAGGGCCGAACACTGCGTTGCTGTTGAGGACTCAGAACGTGGTTTGGCAGCTGCCCGCGCCGCCGACCTGCGATGCCTCGTAATCCCAAACGAAATCACCCGGAGTTGTAGCTTTCCGGGAGCCACTGCCGTATTGCCCGGAGCGGCAGCCGTTCTCGACGCCATCGCCCAGTTATAGGGTTGCCTTAACAGGGATCAAGTCCCGGGCGCCCAGTTCAACCGACGCGTCAGGAAAACGCGCCCGGCGTTCGTTGGCCAAGTAGTCCGTTGGTTCCTGCGTGCAGCCCAGCTTGTCCCGCAGCGTGCGGACGGCTTCTTCGATGATCTCGTCTGTCCACCGTGCCAGGAACAACCGCCGTTCGAACAACCCCAGCAAAGTGTCGCGAACGACGGCCTGAACCAGAACGCGTGCATCCACAATCGCCGGGAAATCGGAGATCATCTATTCCTCGGGCCGGGACGAACCTGATATGAGGCGAGGATCGTTCGAGCCGTTGGTCCACTTAAGACGCTTACGAGAGATGGCGAAGGTGCACTGACGAGTCCTCCGCGCAGATTTCTCGTCGTTACGGAAATGAATGAACCCACTCATGTTGTGTTGCAGCAGGCTGAGTCGCAGGCAACCTAAGGCCGCTCAGTAAGACCAACCAATTTCAGTGGTCCCATTTTCGGGACCTGGGGGTCGGAAGTTCGAATTTTCTCTCCCCGGGTTCTTTCTGCAGCCTCCGCCAGCCCGTTCCCTTGTTCATTCCGATCTCTCGCCGAACTCCTGCCGTTTCAATTCAAGAGACTTCGCGGTCGGGGGTCGGTGGGGGGCAAAATGCTCGACAACAGCAACAAGAGCGTTGCCTGAGCTTAAGAACTGAAACCTGAGAACTCAACTCAGTGCTTGTGCTCGTGTGTTTCGCCCGGATGGGTGTGCGGCGCGCCTTTTTCGTGCATCGCCTTGTGCTCCTCTTCTTCTTCCTTGTAGATCGCGGGCACGCCCGCGCTGCCCTTGGCGGGCAGATGCCGGATGAAGTGCACGATCTTCCACATCTCGTCATCTTCCAGGATGCCCTTCCACCCGGGCATGCCGGTCATCTTGATGCCGTTCTCCACGATCCACTTCAGCTGGCCGTCGGAGTATTCCTGCACGTCTTTGTCGCCCAGGTCGGCCACCGGGGGCGACATCTTTTCCGCAAACGGCACGCCGGTATTGTGTCCGTCGTTGCCGTGACAGATCTGGCAGTGATGCTGGAAGTGCATGCGCCCTTCGTCGATCACCGTCGCGGACGAGGCCACCGGATTTTTCCAGTCTTTTCCCCCGATGGCGATTTTCTTGGCTTGTTCCGCCATCAGCGTCTCGATTTTTCCGGGGGCGCTCGCCCGGCACGCGGCCAGTGCCGCGAACGCCAGGATTGGCATCACGACCAGAGCTTTCTTCACGGTGGTCCCTCCAGGCCGACAAAGAATTATATGCGCCGGCGCGCACGTCCTCGGAAACAGTACGAAGGCAACCAGGCGCGTGGATTGCGTCACGTTAGATGCTGCTGTCAGGCAGATCGGCGGAACGGCCCGAGTTCAGCGCCGAAAAGCCGTCGAAAATTGACAAGCTTTTTCGCGCGATGCTACCGTCAGCGACTCTCCTGCGATGCGTGAGTGGCTCGAGTATGTGCCGGTATGGCTGCTGTTGCGGGTGCTCGGCCTGCTCCCGCGCTCGGCAGCTCGCGCCGTCGGCATCGCCGTCGGACGCCTGGTCTACTGGCTCCATCCGCGGCTGCGGCGTGTCGGCGCGCGCAACCTGGAGCTAGCGTTTCCTGAAAAATCTGCGGGGGAGCGCGCCCGCATTCTCCGCGGCATGTACGCCACGCTTGGCCGCCAGCTCGCCGACTTCGCCCACCTCCCACGGTTCACTGGCGAAAACATCGCTGACCTGGTCGTGCACGACGGCCTCGAGCACTACCTCGCGGCCCGCGACCGCGGCAAGGGCGTGCTCTTCGCCACGGCGCACGTGGGCGGATGGGAGATCGGTTCCTACGGGCACGCACTCTACGGCCATCCGCTGCAAATGGTGGTGCGCCCGCTCGACAATGCCCGCCTCGACCGGCTCGTCGAGCGCTATCGCACGCGCAGCGGCAACCGAACGTTTCCCAAGGAAGACTTTGCTCGAGGTTTGCTCGCCGCCACGCGCGACGGCCAGACCGTCGGCATCCTGATGGACACCAACATGACGCCGCCGCAGGGCGTCTTCGTGCCGTTTTTCGGCAGGCTCGCATGCACGGCCAGTGGGCTGGCGCGTGTGGCCCTTCGCACCGACGCGGCGGTCGTTCCGGGCTTCACGATTTGGGACGAACAGCTCGGGAAGTACCGCATCCGCTTCGATCCCGCCCTCGAGCTTGTTCGTACCGGCAACGACGAAGCCGACGCCGTCGCCAACACCGCGCTCTGCACGCAGGTCATCGAAAAGTATGTGCGGCAGCATCCCGAGCAGTGGCTCTGGGTCCACCGTCGCTGGAAAACGCGTCCTCCGGGCGAGCCGCCGCTATACTGAGCGGCAACCATGAGCATGACCGTCCGCCAGATCGCCGACGCCACCGGCGCCCGCATCGTCACCGACGGCGCATCATCGCTCTCCGGCGTAGCCAGTGTTTCCAGCGCGGGGCCCGCCGACCTCATCTTTGTAGAGGACGAGAAGCTCCTGCCCGAAGCGCTCGCCTCGCGCGCCGGCGCGTTGATCGCTGGCGAATTTGCAGCGAACACGGCCACATCGAAGCCGCTGCTGATCGCCAGGGACCCCAAGCTCACCTTCGCCCGCGCCGCAGCGCTGCTGTCCGGCGGCCAGGCTGCCGGAATCCATCCTTCCGCCGTCGTCCATCCAGACGCGAAGCTGGGCGCCGACGTGAGTGTTGGCGCCTGCGCCGTCATTGAAGCCGGCGCGGTCATCGGCGAGGGCTCGCGCATCGGACCCAACGTCACGATTCACTCGCGGGTGAAGCTGGGCGCGCGCGTGGTGGTGCAGGCCAACTCGGTCCTCGGCAGCGACGGCTTCGGTTACGTTCGCGACCCTGCCACCGGCCGCTACACGAAATTTCCGCAGGTTGGGCGGCTCGAGATCGGTGACGACGTGGAAATCGGCGCCGGCTGCACGATTGATCGCGGCGCCCTCGACGCCACCATCATCGGACGCGGCTCGAAGCTCGACAACCTGGTGCACGTTGGCCACAACGTGCGCATCGGAGAAGATGTGGTCATCGCCGCGCAGACCGGCATCTCGGGTAGCACCGTCATCGAAGATGGCGTCCTCGCCGGCGGACAGGTCGGCCTCGCCGAACACGTTGTGATCAAACGCGGCGTCATCCTCGGCGCGCAATCCGGCGTGCCTTCCAACAAGATTCTGCGTGAACCCGGCGTCCATTGGGGCACGCCCGCGCGCCCCCTCAAGCAATATCTGCGCGAGTTGGCGCAGCTGGCTCGACTGACCAGGCGCGAGCAGGAGAAGTAATGGCCACCATCGTCGTCGGCGGACACTCCCGCAGCGTCGGCAAAACGAGCGTGGTGGCCGGCCTCATCGCCGCGCTGCGTGAACATCGCTGGGCGGCGGTGAAGATCACCCAGTACGGCCACGGCGTCTGCTCGATCAACGGCGAGAACTGCGGCTGCGCGGTTGACGACCACACCTGGGCCATCACCGAGGAGACCGATCCCAGCGGCCCCACTGACACCTCGCGCTTCCTTGCCGCCGGCGCGCTGCCTTCGCTGTGGGTGCGCACCAAGCAGGGACGCCTCGCCGAGGCCATGCCCGAACTGCGTCAGCGGCTGCAGGCCGCGCAAAACGTCATCATCGAGTCCAACAGCGTGCTGCGATTCTTGCGGCCCGACCTCTACCTGACCGTCCTCGATCCCTCAACCGCCGACTTCAAGGCCAGCGCGCGCGAGTACCTTGACCAGGCGTCCGCCGCCCTCATCCATGCGGGCGCGCAGTCCACCTGGGATTCGGTTTCCCTCAAGCCCCTGGCCGGCAAACCCATCTTCCGCTTTACTCCACCTGACTACGTGACGCGGGAAATCATTGATTTCGTGCGGGATACACTGTTCTCCGTAACTGCTCGACGCGCCTGATGTGGCTTCCGTTCCGGAAAGGCGCTTTTGGCTTTTGGCTAAAAGCTAACAGCCAGAACCTCGGTTGGCGGTTCGCAACACGAGTGTTAACGGCGGCACTCTGTGGATCGCGATGTTCCCTGCGTCCAGCGCGGCGGCGCACCAGGCGCAGCCGCAGCGTGGTCCGGCAAAGTCGGCCGCGCCCGACGCCGCACCGCTCCAAGCCCCTGGGCTGCTCTGGTGGCGGGCGCAGCGCCGCCGCAATCAGGCCCTGGAGCGCGCCGCGCGCCCGGTCGCGATGGTCGAACTGGTGAGCGTGGTTGCCGCCCTGGCGTCTATCTGCTCACCGCCCGCGAGTAACCGCCCCCTTCGACGGACGCGGCCAACGGCTGGTCACGCCCGCAGCGCAGACTGTCCCAGTCCAGCAATGCCGCTTTCTTAGGCGGCATATAATCGCCCGCCACGGGTATGGCGCCGTTCTTCAAGAAGCTTCTCGTTGGGACATCGGTATGTGCCTTCCTCGGCGCTTTCTTTGCGGCGCATACCTATCTCGCCTACGCCTACAACGGCCCGCCAATCAGCTGGTCGATGGCCTTTATGCTGGCGATGACCAATTGGGTGCTGTGGGGTCTGGCCGCGCCGATCGTGCTCTGGCTCGCGCGTCGGCTGCCGGTGGAGCGGCGCAAGTGGGTGTGGACGATCCCGGCGCACGTCGTGCTGGCCGTCGTTTTTGCGGTTGCGCACATGGTGCTGCTCGTCTGGCTTTCCCCCCTGGTCGGGCACTACAAGCCTAATTACACGGTGGCGCAGGGTGTTCGCGCCTACATGACCAGCCGCTTCAACATGGAGTTCCTCACCTATTGGGGCATGGTCGCCATCGGAACGGCGGTGCAGTACTACCGTCGTTTGCAGGAGCGGCAACTGCAAACCGCGCAATTGGAAACCAGTCTCGCGCAGGCGCAGGTCCAGCTGTTGCGCGCGCAGATGAACCCGCACTTCCTGTTCAACACGCTGCACGCCATCTCCACGCTCGTCTATCGCGATCCCAGCGCCGCCGACCAGATGATCAGCCGCCTCAGCGACCTGCTGCGCCTTTCGCTCGAGAGCGGCTCCGAGCCCCGCATCACGCTCGCGCAGGAGCTCGATCTGGTGAACCGGTACCTGGAGATCGAGCAAATACGCTTCGGCGAACGCCTCCAGGTCGAGCGCGCCATCGCCGACGACACGCTACACGCCGACGTCCCCAGCATGCTCTTGCAGCCGCTGGTGGAAAACGCCATCAAGCACGGCATCGGACAGCGCAGCGCCGGCGGACGCGTCTCGCTCCGCGCCTGGCGCCAGAATTCCGACCTTCGCATCGAACTCCGTGACGACGGCCCCGGCTTTCGCAACGGCAACGGCGCCGCTCGCGGCTTCGGCCTGAACAACACACGGCAGCGGCTCGCGCAAATGTACCCCGACAGGCACGTCTTCGAATTGAGCAACCCGCCCGGCGGCGGCGCTCAGGTGAACATCGCGCTGCCCTTCACCAGCAGCGCTCCCACGGAGGCACAACCATGATTCGCGTTCTCATCGTTGACGACGAGCCGCTGGCGCGCGAGCGCCTCCGCACCCTCCTTGCCGCCGCGCCCGATTGCGAGCTCGCCGGCGAGG
Organism: Terriglobales bacterium; assembly: GCA_035651995.1. Taxonomy (NCBI): domain Bacteria; kingdom Pseudomonadati; phylum Acidobacteriota; class Terriglobia; order Terriglobales; species Terriglobales bacterium. The sequence goes on from DASRER010000021.1 coordinate 9,268, forward strand.
CATCCGACGGCGCCCAGGCGGTGGCCGCCATCCAGCAGACTCGCCCCGACCTCGTCTTCCTCGACGTGCAGATGCCCGAGGTCGATGGCTTCGACGTGCTCGCCGCGCTCGACCACGAGAACATGCCGGAAGTGGTTTTCGTCACTGCCTACGACAAGTACGCGCTGCATGCCTTCGAGCGACAGGCCATCGACTACCTGCTGAAGCCCTTCGACAACCAGCGCTTCTATCGCGCCCTGGAACGGGCCCGCACCGTGCTCGAGGCGCGCCGCCAGCGTCAGCTGAATCCCGCGCTTCTGCGGCTCATCGAGCAGGTCTCCGGCAACGGACGCAAGCCCGGCCGGCTGGTGTTCAAGAGCAGCGGCCGCGTGGTGTTTCTCCCCACCGAGACCATCGACTACGTGCAGGCCACCGGCAATTACGTCACCGTGCACGCCGGCGCCGAATCGCATCTTCTGCGCGACACCATGACCAACCTCGAGCAGAAGCTCGACACCGCCAAGTTCGCGCGCATCCACCGGTCGAGCATCGTCAATGTCGACCGCATCAAGACCCTCGAACCGGTGGCCTCAGGCGACTACGTGGTGCTGCTGCGCAACGGCGCTCGCCTGCAACTCAGCCGGACATATCGTGAGCGGCTGGCTTCGCGGATTGGGATGCAGCTCTGAGAACAAAAGCGAACCACAAAGGCACACGGGTTGCGCGAGGGACGCGAGGGAGGACCCTGGAGCTGACGGGTTCAAGAAGGAATAAAGGACCGCGATATCATCGGCGGGCCCATGCGCGCCATCGCCATTCGCGGTCAAGGCGTCACAGAAGCACACCTGTCGCCGTTTCGTCGGTCGGGCATAGAGCTTGCAACCGAAGCTGCCAGCGACCGCGCCGACGCCATACTGGTTTTCGGTGGCGACGGGACGGTCCATCACCAGCTCACCGCCGCCATCGAGCAACGGACCCCGATGCTCGTCGTCCCGTTTGGCAGCGGCAACGACTTCGCCCGCTGCCTCGGCCTGGCGACAGCGGAAGCTTCGCTCGCGGCCTGGAAGGCGTTCTGCGCGGGCGCCGGGAACGTCCGCGTGATTGACGCGGGCCGCATCTGCTCCCCGCAAGCGGCAACCACCGCGTACTTTTGCTGCGTCGCCGGCGCCGGTCTCGACGCCGACGCCAACCGCCGCGCCAACGCGATGCCGCGCTGGCTGCGCGGCAATGGTGGATATTTCCTTGCCGCAGGCCTGGCCATCCTGCTGCGCCGCAATGCGCGGTTTCGGTTCCGCGCCGAGCGCCCGGCGGGAAGCATGCCTTCGGTGGCCATCGAGAGCGCCGGTCCCGAGCGCGTGATGCTGCGCTGGGCCGACGATCCCGTCATCGAAGCCGGCGGGCCGGGCACCCTGATCGCCTTCGCCAACGCTCCCGCCTACGGCGGCGGATTTCGCATGGCGCCGGCCGCACGTCTCGACGACGGCCTGCTCGACGCCGTCTTCGTTCACCGCATCGGCCGGCTGCGCATGCTGCGCCTGGCGGCCGAGCTCCGCGGCGGCACGCACATCCGCCATCCGGAAGTGCAGTATTTGCGCGCCAGCAGGATCGATCTGGAATCCGATCCGCCGCTCGACCTCTATGCCGACGGCGAATTCATTGCCCGCACGCCGCTGCGCATTGAGGTCGTCCCGCGCGCGCTCCAGGTCATCGTTCCCGCCGCAACCAGCTCCGCGGTGTAAACTAACGCCTTATGGCCGGCGAACGATCGCGTACCTGGATTTGGGTGCTCGTAGGCGGCGGGGCCTTCTTGCTCTTCTTCCTTGCCGTCTTCTCGCTGATTTATCTCAGCCTGCGCCAGAACAATGCCGGGTTGGCCTCCGGCTTTGGCGACAAGATCGCCATCGTCGATCTGGAAGGCGTCATCATCGATCCCAAGGACGTCGTCAAGCAGCTCAAGAAGTACGGCGACGATGACTCGGTCAAGGCCATCATCCTGCACATCAACACGCCGGGTGGCGGCGCCGCCGCCAGCGAGGAGATCTACCGTGCGGTGCGCCGCGTGCGCGAGCAGAAGAAGAAGCGCGTGGTGGCGTCCATCGAGACGCTCGGCGCCAGCGGCGGCTACTACGTCGCCTCTGCCGCTAACAAGATCTTCGCCGACGAGGCCAGCATCGTGGGCAGCATCGGCGTGATCGCCGAGTGGTACAACTACGGCGACCTTGTCCGCTGGGCCAAGCTCAAGGATGTGGTCATCAAGGCCGGCGCGTTGAAAGATACCGGCAATCCCAACCGCGACCTGACGCCGGAAGAGCGCGTCTACCTGCAGTCGCTCATCGACGACATGCATGGCCAGTTCATCCGCGCCGTCGCCGACGGCCGCAAGATGAAGGTGGACGAGATCAAGGCCATCGCTGACGGCCGCGTCTGGACCGGCTCGCAGGCGCTGGGCCTGAAGCTGATCGACCAGGTCGGCGATTTCGAGACCGCCGTTGACGACACCGCCAAGGCCGTCGGCATCAAAGGTGAGCCCACGCTCGTGCGCCCGCAGAAAGGGCGCAAGACGCTGCTCGACCTGCTCGCCGGCGACGTCTCGGAATGGATCCCCGATCGGAGCAAGCTGTTGCAGACGAACGTTGGCTTTTACTATCTTTGGAAATAAGCCGGCAAGTTGATCCGATTCAGCGCGCGAAACGGAGCCGCCTCGGTCCGTTGGAACGGCGCACTCAGGGGCCGATTTGCCTGCCTTTCCAGTCAGGCGGCTGAAAATTTGCTGTTTACGGCGCGGGCGGAGCGTGTAAACTCCCCGCAGAACCCCCTTTACGACGAGCCCCTATGACGAAAGCCGACTTGATCGAAGAAGTGTCCAAACTGGTCGAGCTCACCCGCAAGGACAGCGAGGTGATCGTGGAGACCATCTTCGGCAGCATCGTCCGTTCGCTGCACGCCGGCGACAAGATCGAGATTCGCGGCTTCGGCAGCTTCCGTACGCGTCAGCGCAAGCCGCGCGTCGGGCGCAATCCGAAGACGGGGGAGCGCGTCGACGTGCCCGCCAAGAAAATCCCCTTCTTCAAGCCCAGTAAGGAACTCAAGGACCTGGTGAACAGCACCAGCGCCGCCGCCGGCTCTTAACGCCTCATTTCAATTTGCTGCTTCTTTACCGCGCGCGTATGCCGCGCGCCAGGGGAGCGACGCGCTCCTTCGCGTCGCGCGCCCACTCGGCGCCGCGCTCGAACATGTCGCGGGCCTGGTCGGTGAACTCGTCCATCGCCTCGCGCGTGTCCTCGTACCGCCGCCGCAGGTCCCGGCGAAGCTGTTTGCCGCTCTTGGGCGCCAGCAGCAGGGCAGTGACGGCGCCCACGCCGATCCCGACCAGCAGGAAGGTCAGCGCCACGCCCAGTGAGTTGCGCTCCGACGGTTGATATTCGCCGATGCGTTCGTAGTTGCTCATTCCGAATCTCCCTGTCTGCGGGGCCCATGCGCCCCGGAACTTGCCTTGCGCAAATCCCTATTGTACCCAGACTGGAGTTGGATGCGGGCCAGCGCGGCGCCGCTTTTCCTGCCCGCGCAACAGCGTGTAAAATCGAGTGTTCGCGCCCGCCTATTGCGGACGCCCTTGTGCGTCGCCCACCGGCCACGCCGCCGGGCCTCGCCGCCGCTGCATGCGGCATCCTGCATAGCGTTTGAGGAGATTGGAATGGCAATTCCGGCCACACAACTGCGTCCGGGCATGATCATCAAGCACAACAATGATCTGCACAACGTCTTCAGCGTGGAGCACCGCACGCCCGGCAACCTGCGTGCCTTCATCCAGGCCAAGCTGCGCAACCTGCGCACCGGCTCGATGTTCGAGCACCGCTTCCGGTCTTCCGACCCGATCGACAAGATCACCGTCGACGAAGAGAAGATGGAATACCTCTACAGCGACGGCGACCATTACACCTTTATGAACACCGAGACCTACGAGCAGATTACGCTCGGCAAAGACGTGCTCGGCGACGCAGTGGACTACCTGACGCCGAACATCCAGATCTCGGTCGAGTTCTTCGACGGCAAGCCGGTGGGCGTCGAATTGCCGCAGACGGTGGACCTGACCGTGGTCGAAACCGAGCCCGGCCTGAAGAGCGCAACCGCATCCAGCGTCACCAAGCCGGCGAAGACCGAGACCGGGCTCGTCGTGCAGGTGCCGCCGTTCGTCAACGAAGGCGACAAGATTCGCGTGGACACCAGTGAGGGCGCGTACCTCTCGCGCGCATAAAACCAGCTTCGAGTTTCCGGTTTCAAGCTCGAGCAGTGCCTTTGAAACTCGAAACTTGAAACTTCGACTGCCTTATGGAGTGCCGAAGATACATTGTCCGCGGCCGCGTGCAGGGAGTCGGCTTCCGCTGGTTCGTGGAAAGCGCGGCGCGCGCGCTGGGCATCACCGGCTGGGTACGCAACAATGCCGACGGCGCGGTGGAAGTGCTGGCCATGGGCAGCGGCGAGCAACTGGCCGCGCTGCACAAGCAGTTGCGCGCCGGGCCGCGCGCCGCGCGCGTTGACGACGTAGAGGTCATTCCCGCGCAACTGGTCCCGAACCTGACCACATTTCGCATTGAAGGAAGCTGGTCCTGATGCAACCGAAGCCCGCGATGAACTGCGACAACCTCAAGAAACTCATCCGCGAGGTGCCCGATTTCCCCAAAAAGGGCATCCTCTTCTACGACATCACGACGCTGCTCAAAGACAACGTGGGCTTTGCCACGCTGATTGACGCGCTGAGCGAGCACTACCTGAACAGCCGCGTGGACCTGGTGCTGGGCATCGAGGCCCGCGGGTTCATCTTCGGTCCCGCGCTGGCCTATCGCCTGAACGCGGGGTTCGTCCCCGTGCGCAAGCCGAAGAAACTTCCCGCCGAAACCGCCAAGTGGACTTACGATTTGGAGTACGGCTCCGACACGCTCGAGATCCACAAGGACGCCATCGCCAAGGGCCAGCGCGTGCTGATCGTCGACGACCTGCTCGCGACCGGCGGAACCGCGAATGCCACGGTGCAGCTGGCCAGATCGCTGGGCGCGGACGTGGTGGGCGTCGGGTTCGTGGTGGAGTTGACGTTTCTCGGCGGCCGCCAGAAGCTGGCGGGCACGGACGTTTTTTCCCTGATGCAGTACGACAAATAAGCGCGCTCTCCGCTTTCCGCAAGAGCAGCGGCGCCTGGCAATTGGGGCTTAGCCGCCAAGGGCCGTTGTGGCGCCCAAGGGCCCGGCACGGCAGCGTTGAGATTCCTGGATCGGCGCGGATGGCGCCGGTGGCGGCGTCCTTCGCTTCGCGAAGGATGACTCAATCAAAATGTTTGGCTCCGGGCTGAGCGCAGCGTGAGCTGCTCAGGCGCCAAATGCTGAGTGCTAACCGGTGCGTGCTAACGGCCAGGTGGCGTGCTCCTGAACTCAGCTTTACACCCCCTTTCAGGCGACATATAGTAGGCCGCACTTACATCCGGCCAGGTGCGCCCGAACGTCATGTCGAAATCTTCCGGTCATTCCTCCAGCGGCTCCGGCACGGCGGTTGCGCGCGCCAGGACGGCCGATCAGAAAGCTGCGCCCGCCAAGTCCCGCACAGCGGACCCTAAGGACAAGACGATCCAGCAGCTCACCATGCTGTTCGAGGCCACGCGGCTGCTGAATTCCACGCTCGACCTGGCCGAACTGCTCGAACTCATTCTCAAGATCGCCCGCGAGGAAGTGAAAGCCGATCGCGGAACGGTCTTCATGGTCGACCGCGACGAGAAAGAACTGTGGTCCATCGTGGCTTCGGGCCTCGATCACCAGGAGATCCGCGTACCGTTCGGACACGGTGTGGTGGGCAAGGTCGCCGAGAGCGGCGAGATCATCAACGTCGCCGACGCCTACGACCTGGAATATTTCGAGCGCAGCTTTGACCAGAAATTCGGCTACCGCACGCGCTCGCTGCTTTGCCTGCCGATCCGGCACCGCTCGGGCGAGATCGTGGGCGTGATCGAGCTGCTCAACCGGCAGGACGGCGTGCAGTTCACCGCCGACGACGTTGAGTTTCTCACCAAGCTTTCAGCGCACATCGCCATGGCGCTGGAGAACGCGCGCCTGCACCGCGAACTGCTGGAGAAGCAGCGGCTGGAGCGCGACCTGGCGCTGGCGCGCAGCATCCAGCGCAACCTGCTGCCCGAGGCGCCGCCGGTGGTGCCCGGCTATGACATCGCCGTGGTCAACGAGATGTGCTACGACGTGGGCGGCGACTACTACGACTTCCTCTCGCTTGGCCCGCAGACGCTGCTGCTGGTGATCGCCGATGTGGAAGGGAAGGGCGTGGCCTCGGCGCTGGTGATGAGCAACCTGCAGGCCACGCTGCGCGCGCTGATCATGCACCTGCATTCGCTGGAGGTGCTGGCGCTTTCGCTGAACGACATGATCTGCGCCGACACCAAGTCGCAGAAGTTCCTCAGCATCTTCCTGGGCCTGGTGGACACGCGCGGCAACAAGCTGCACTACATCAATGCCGGCCACGTCCCGCCGCTGCTCATCAAGGGCGAGAGCGGCGAGTACAAGCGCCTGGAAAAAGGGGGCATGGTGGTGGGCATGTTCCCCGACGCGGCGTTTACGCGCGGAACGGAAAAGCTCTCCGCCGGCGACATCCTCGTCTGCTGCACCGACGGCATCGTGGAGGCCGCCAACAAGCAGGACGAAGAGTTCGGCGACGCGCGCCTGGCGGCGGCCGTCGGCCGTCACCGCGCCAGGTCGTCGCAGGAGATCGTGGCCAGCGTGCTGCAGGACGTGGCGAAGTACTCCGCCGGCGGACCGAACATTGACGACAAGGTGCTGATGGTCGTCAAGGTGAAGTCGGACGGAGCGGACGAGGCCAAGCCCGGCGCCCCGCCGCCGCAGCCCTGGGCATTCCGGGCGTAGGTCAGTTCGCAGTTAGGGCGGGACTTGACGGTTTTCGGAACTACCCCCACTCAAGCCAAAGAAGGGCTTGAGTGGGCCACCCGCCGAACAAGTCGGTGGCGTGGTTTCTTGTGTACACGACCAGACCGGCGGACTGATGCAGTTGGTTTCCCGCTCCATATGCAAACCTGCGCTGCACCCAGAGGAGTGTGGCAGTCATATGGTTGGCCAACCGGTTTAACTAAGGTACTCGCGACGAGAAAATAGCGATCGAAGCCCAGAGAGCGGTGACGATACAAGGACCGCCCACCCTTTGCTCCGCACAAACCGCTCCGCAAAGGATGGGGCACCGGCGATGCGGCGACTTCAGTCCCCACATTTGCTTAAGAGTCGAGTTGCGTGATGGCAATTCCGAGCGGCAAATGTGCGCCACCTCCCAACGGCCTCGCCTAAATTCGACCGGAGACGCAGAAGGAGATGCTGGCCAACACGAGGATGACCATCACGACGCCGATCCAGTTCAGATGCACAAAGGATGTGAAGCTATCGGGAGGAGTTCCGTAGCGCTCGAAGAGCCGGAACAAGACGCCAGTGCTGGTGATGCGGATTGCTAGCAGACGAGCGTGCTGCGACAGCTCCCATGCCCGAATGAGTAGCAACGGAATCGCGATAGCTCCAATGAAAAGACCCGACGCCCAGAGCCAGCGGTTCATCTCTTCTCTCCAAATGTCAGTACGTCAATATGCCCGGCAGGTGAGCCGGAACAGCCCTACATACGCCAACAGGTGGCGGCTCTACAGGCACGGTAAACCGCATTCTCGTGTGCATCTGCGTGTTCAGGAGGGGAGCGCTTACCTCCCCAAATAGCCACACCAAATCTACCCAAGGGACATTGTCCAGTACCGATAAAAAAGGGTTGCTGGTAGGCTGGCCCGGCGCATCTAGATTTCGGCATCGCTCGTGTATCTCACCATTCGCGGCGATGTGAACCACGCCAGTGCAGGGGCTAATCACCTCAAAAACACATGTATTTGGGGGAGATATTTGCTGCACGGGGTTCTCATACCAAATCGAATCGACCCCGGATCTTACGGAAAAAACAGGATTTGCAAAAAACGACGCCGTGCCGCAGCTAAAGCTGGCCTCGTTGAAAAAGTCAATCGACCCTTGCCCATCCTCGTTCGTGGCACTTAGCGCGACTACGGCTTCCGCGCAGCAGGAACCAGCAGCTGATGCTGACTGCGAGCTTCCGCTCGGCAAGTGAACCGTTACGTCCGCATATGACCAGTAGCTTGGACAGGAAGTATCTGCCTGCGTGTAGTTACTCGCGATGGCGTTGCCGTTTCCGTCAACCCACATATCCGAGTACGCATACATCGGGCAGCCCTGCCCCTGGGCGCCTGTTGGCAGCAGCGCTACCGAAAGCAACAACACTGCAGCGGAACAGATTGTTTTCATAAATATATTCCTCTCCCGCCTCAATTACTGGGCAACGCAGGGATGACTTTGATCTTTGACTTCATTGCAGCCACGTAGGTATCAAGTCGCTGCAACCCTTCCGTGGTTAGCTTGTTCCGCAATGCTGCGGCCCTGTCCTTGATTCTGCGGTCGCGCTCGGCCGAACGGTCGCGTCCTTGCACGAACAGCGACGCCTTGAGTGTTGCGTCGGTGATCGCTCGCGCCGATCTGTGCAGGTCGGTGATCTGCCGGTCGAGCGGCGTGACTTCGGCGAGGAACGCCGTGAGTTCGGCTTCAAGTTTCTGACTGTCATTGGAGTCCAGCCCAACGGCTTTGCGGACCAGACCGCACTTCTTCTTTTGTAAGGGCGTGGCATCGTCGGCGCAGGCGGCGACGCGCAGGAAGATGCCGCGGACGACATCGTCGGGAATCTGCTCGGGGTGCTCGGAGCCGAGAATCGTGCCAGGAGGGTCGCCGGCGGGCGCGCCGTTTCCGCGGGGGCGCGGGGCGGTAGCCAGGAAGACGTCCACGGCCCAACGGGCCACATCGCTCTGCCCCGGCCCGTTCACCTTGGAGCGGAAGCGGTACTCGTTGCCGTACTGGTCTGTGCGGCGCGACTCTTTGTAGTCGAGAGCAATGGAGTTCACGCCGTGCGAGGCCAGCGTGAACAGCTCTTCCGGCTCCGAGACGCCATTGTGGTTTGCGTCCACCCAGAGGCGCAGCGAGTTGAAGATGGAGTCGGCGGCGCTGATCATGCCGTCGCCGTCGCCGCCGTTGGCGGCTTTATCGAACTCGGCAAGCGCGATGAAGCCGTTGGGATTCGGTGAGGCGGGCTGCGCGGTGAAGTTGCCGAAGAGCTCTGCGCCGTTGTCAATGCGACCGTTCCCGTCGCGGTCGAGGACGAGGAAGGCGGTGCGCGAGCCGACACTGGTCCAGGCGAGGCGGACCGGTTTGCCGTTGGCCTGGATGTCGAAGAGGACGCCTTCGGCGGGCCCGGTGAGGTCGAAGCCGGTGCCGGCCAGGTCAATGAGGATTGGGGACGGGTGTCCGGGTGGGCATTCCGGACCGCCCGGATAGCCGCAGTCGCAAGCCATCTGCGCATTAGCTGGAACACATACCGCTACAAGGAGAATGCCAAAGAAGGCGGTAAGGCGGGGGCTGAATTGCAGGAACATGACGGCTCCCATCGGCGGGTATTCAGAACCAGCGGGGAAGCTACTCTGGTCGCGGGGGGGTGATTCAGCGCGACTGTTCGCTGACCACCAGGGGGGCGCCCTTCGCCAGGTAGCCCTTGCGCTGGAACCAGTCTTCCATTGCGGTCTTGAGGTGATCGAGAGGGACGCGGCGTCCGACCTGCATGACGCCGTCGGAGACCGGCAGGGTGTCGTCGAAGACGGGGTCGTTGGTGAAGTTGCGCATGGCGAAGCTGTCGAGCCACTTCAGCGGCGCGGGGTGGCGGCGGCCGCCGGCTTCGTACTCGATGCGGAGGGTGCGGGAGAACATAGTGGCGAGTGGATAGGGGCTAGTGGCTAGCGAAACCGGCGGTGCGAACCCGTTCTACTAGCCACCAGCCACTGGCCACTGATCACTTCTTCGCCTTCGGCCCGGCGTTGCGCACCGCTTCCGGCGCTTCGAAGCGTTTGAAATTCTCTTCAAAGCGGGCGGAGAGCTCGGCGGCCTTCCGGTCGTAGGCGGCCTTGTCGGACCAGGCGTTGCGCGGGTTCAGCAGCTGCGCCGGCACTTCGGGCAGGGCCTTGGGAATGCTGAAGCCAAACGAAGACTCGGTTTCGAATTCGACCTTCGCCAGCCGCCCATCCACGGCGGCGCGGACCATGGCGCGGGTGTAAGGCAGGTCCATGCGCTTGCCCACGCCCGGGGGGCCGCCCTGCCATCCGGTGTTCACCAGCCAGCATTGCGCGCTGTGCTGCTTGAGGCGGCGGCCGAGCATTTCGGCGTAGACCTTGGGGGCGAGCGGCAGGAAGGGCGCGCCGAAGCAGGTGGAGAAGGTGGCCTGCGGCTCTTTGACGCCGGCTTCGGTGCCGGCGACCTTGGCGGTATAGCCGGAGAGGAACTGGTACATGGCCTGCTCGTTCGCCAGGCGCGCAATCGGCGGCAGCACGCCGAAGGCGTCGGCGGTGAGAAACACCACGTTCTTCGGATGTCCGCCGACGCCGGGGATCACGGCGTTGTCGATGAAGTCGACCGGGTAGGCGGCGCGGGTGTTTTCGGTAATGCTCTGGTCGTCGTAGTTGGGGACGTGGGTTTCCGGATCAATCACCACGTTTTCCAGCACGCAGCCGAAGCGGAGGGCGTTCCAGATCTGCGGCTCTTTTTCGCGCGAGAGGTTGATGCACTTGGCGTAGCAGCCGCCTTCGAAGTTGAAAATGCCGGCCGGTCCCCAGCCGTGCTCGTCGTCGCCAATGAGGCGGCGCATCGGATCGGCGGAAAGCGTAGTCTTGCCGGTGCCCGAGAGCCCGAAGAAGAGCGCGGTGACGCCGTCGGCGCCGACGTTGGCCGAGCAGTGCATGGGGAAGACGTCCTGCGGCGGCAGCAGGAAGTTCATCACGCTGAAGATGGACTTCTTCATCTCGCCGGCATAGCGCGTGCCGCCGATGAGCACTACGTGGCGGGTGAAGTCGGTGATGATGAAGGCTTCGGTGCGGGTGCCGTCGCGCGCGGGGTCGGCCTGGAAGCCGGGGGCGGCGATGACGGTGAACTCCGGCCGGTGGAGCTGCAGTTCAGCTGGGCTGGGGCGAACGAACAGTTGCCGCGCGAACAGATTGTGCCAGGCGTACTCGTTGACCACGCGGATGGGCAGGCAGTGGGTATCGTCGGCGCCGGCGCGCAGGTCCTGGACGAAGAGCTCGCGGCCGCGAAGGTAATCGAGCACGCGGCCGAGCAGGGCATCGAATTTCTCCGATTCGAAGGGCTGGTTGACGGCGCCCCAGGCCACCTTATCGGCGGTGATGGCGTCGTTGACCGTGAATTTGTCTTTGGGGGTGCGGCCGGTGTGCTTGCCGGTGTAGGCCACCAGCGCCCCGTTGCTGGCGAGCCGGCCCTCGCCGCGGCGCAGGGCGTGCTCCACCAGGGGGCCTTCGCACAGGTTGCGATGTACGCCTTGGCGGCCCAACAGCTCGTGGAGCTCGCTCCTGACGTCGGTTTGTGTAGCCATACGCCGCTCTCCTGGACCGCAAACCTTCTATTTTGCCCCACAAAAGACCGGCTTCCAAGCGGTATGCAGGGAAGCGTGCCTGGCGGGGTACAACGTGGGCGCTGCTAACGGTAGCAGAAAAGCGGCCACGCGGGGCTGCATTGTTGGTGACACCGGTCGCCGTTGGCAGTGTCCGGTAAGGCATTGACGGAACGGAGAATGGCCGCTTATCCGACTTCGCGGAAGGGGGTGAGGGGCTGCTCGGGCACGCTGCCGGCGCCGGCGAGCACGGCGTGCAGGTGTTCGAGTGTTTCCGCAGTGGTGAGCACGTACATCTCGCGGCCGCCGTCGAGTCCCGATTCGATGGCGTACTTCAGGTAGTGGCCGGCGATCTGGATGGCCAGCGGATCGGTGATCACTTTGCCGGTCTGCTGCTTGTACTCCACCCAGGCGGGATGCGGCAGCGAGATCCAGACCGGGCGATCACCGGCGACAAACTTGATGTCGACCGCGTCGGCGTGGCGCGTGGCGATGGCCACGACGAGGGCCTGGTATTGGCAGTGGATGTCCTGCTTCGTCCAGCGGTCGCTGGCGTGGAAATCTTCGTACATGCGAACAGAAATATAGCAGAGGGCAGCGAAAGGGTGCTCCTGGCTGTTAGCTCCCGGCTGCGGCCAAAAGCTGAAAGTTAGAGCTGAGAGCGGGTGTTTTCGCTGGCCACTCGCTGCTCTTCACTTTTCACTGCATTTACAATCGGAGCGGATGCCCACCACAACCAAGGCCACGGAAACCCAGCCCGCAATCCTGCTTGCAGAAAACTTCTCCGGCATTCCCTGGCTCGTTCACGGGTTCAGCACGCGCCGGCCGCCTTCGCCGGGCGGTCAGCACGAAAAACGCGGGGCCGATTTCAATCTCGGGCTGATTGAGGGAGCCAACAAGGCCGGCGTCGAGCGGAACCGGCGGCTGTTTTTGCGCGCGCTCATTGGCGGGCGGCCGGCAAGGCCGTGGACGCTTGTCACGGCGCGACAAGCGCATTCCGACGTGGCGCACCACATTCGGCGCACGCCTGCGCGCCCGCTCGCGCTCACCGGCGACGGCCTGATCACGAAGGCGCCGGGGCTGCTGCTGGCCATCAAGACCGCCGATTGTCTGCCCGTGCTGATCGTGGACGTGAAGCACAAGGCCGTGGGCGCGTTTCATGCCGGATGGCGCGGCACTGCCGCGCGCGTAGTCGAGAAAGGCGTAGGCGCCATGCGCCGCGCCTTCGGCAGCCGCGCCCCGGACCTGCGCGCCGCGATTGGTCCGGGGATCCACGTGTGCTGCTATGAGGTGGGCGAAGAGGTGCGAGAAAAGTTCGAATCGCAGTTTGCCTACGCCGCGGAGCTGTTCCGGGAAAACTTCGAAGTCGATCCGGTGCGGCAGAAGTATCCCATGCTGTTCATGAACCAGCGCGCGCCGGGACACGCCGAGGTGAGCCGCCAGATCCATCTTGACCTGGTGGAGGCCAACCGGCGGCAGCTGCTGCACGCCGGGCTCGCGGCTGAGAACATCAGCGCGTCGCCGCTGTGCACCGCCTGCCGGACGGACCTGCTGTTTTCGCACCGCCGCGAGCACGGGCGCGCGGGAAGGATGATGGCCGCAATTGGCATCCGTTAAGTCAAAACGAACCTTCAACGCAGAGCGCGCGGAGATCGCAGGGTAACGCAAAATACGAAAAGCCCGGCTCATGCCGGGCTTCGTGATTTCACTCGGGACTCGGTACTGAGTACCCGGTACTAATAAAGTCTGAAGTTCACTTCCACGTTGATCTGCACGGCTACGGGCTGGCCGTCCTTGCGGGCGGGCTCGAACTTCCAGGTCTTCACGGCTTCGATGGCCTTTTCGTCGAGTCCCAGACCGAGCGAGCGCTGCACGCGCACGTCGTGCACGCGGCCGTCAGGTCCCACCACGCACCACAACACGACGACGCCCTGGTATTTCGACTTGCGGGCTTCCTCCGAATACTCCGGGTCGGGCTGGTAGATGACGCGCGGTGCGCTCACGCCGCCACCCACGCGATACGGACCGCCGCCAATGCCGCCGCCCCATCCGGGGCCGACGCCGGGCCCGCGTCCGGAGCCCACGCCGCCGCCCGAGCCTGAGCCAATGCCGCCGCCCGACCCGGTGCCGTTGGAGGGCGTCAGGACGCTGGAGAGCGGATCGCCCACGTTGGGCAACTGCGCCAGCTTCACTTCCGGCGGGCCGACCACGGTGGGCTCCATGGGAAGCTTGGGATCAGGATTGCGCAAAACCACCGCCGGAGGCGTGAACTGTTCGCGCGCGAACTTGGGCGCGGCGCCCTTGCTGGCTTCGAGCTTGTCGCGATCGCCGCCCCCGCCACCGCCGCCGGCTTCGGTCTTGGAAGGCGGCAGGACGTAGGGGCTGATGTCGGTCACCAGGCTTACCACCTGCTTCACTTGCTGCGGGTGCGAAACGACGATCATGCCGGAGAGCAGGATGGCCGCCAGTCCGACCATGTGAAGTCCGAACGAGTAGGCAAAAGTACGGCGCTGCACCGCATAAACGCCGTATCCTGCGCCAAACAGGGTGGGCAGGATGTCAGGAGGCGGCGGTGGAGCCGCGGCGCGCTTCGGCGCGGGCTTGACCGGTGCTGGTTTCGTACCCGGAGACGCCATGGGGAATGCCTCAGTATAGCCGGGAAAGCAGCCGCTTTCCAGAGCTACAGCCACCAAAAACACGTGCGCAATCAGTTGTTAGACGCGGGCCGGGAACAAAGGTTCCTGGGACGGCGGCCATTCGCAACCAGCAATTGGCATTTGGCCGTGGAGGGTTGTGTCAACGGGCGCGGCGGTGGAGATTCCCCTGATCGGTGCAAACTGCGCCGGCGATCGCCCTTCGCTTCGCTCAGGATGACACTCAGCGGACATATCGCCGGCCAGATGCTAACGGCTGATTGCCGCCTTACTTGAACATGGCGGCGAACAGGCCGCGCACCCTGGCGAAAAAGCCTTTTTTTACTGGAGCAGCCGTAGCCTGCGCTGCGACCGTCGGCGGCGGGGAAACGGTGGGGCTGATCTGCAAGGCGCGGCCGATGTCGTCGAGGCGCACGCGCGCGATGGTGATCGGCGGTGGATCGGGGGCGGCGGCGCTGAACACGAACGGCGCGTCCACCTGGACGTGGAGCGCACCGGCGCGCTGAGGCGGCAGCGGCGCGGTGGGTTCCTGTGTGGCGGCGACTGTCGCGGGCGAAGAGGCAGGCGCGAGCAGCGCGGGCGGCGTCGTCATCGGCAGCGGCAAACTGGCGGAGGGGGCAGTCTGCGGCGGCTCGTCTCTGGGGCGAATGGAAACCTCGTGCCAGCGCCCATCGTCGGGCGTTCTGGTCGCCGCGGCCGGCTGGCCCTGGTGGAGGGCATCGTTCTGCGCGCGCTTCACGCCGGGCAGCGCGGGGCAGCCGCAGTCGGGCGGGACATCGAGCGAAATCTCAGCCACGTGCCCGTGCTGGAACACGACCTGGTCGCCGGGGCGCACCTGGTAGGTGCCGTCGCCCATCATCTCGGTCACGATCACTGAGGCCGCGTTCGCGGGCAGCGAGCGTACGCAGGCGTTGCCGCGCGCGTCAGCGCTGACGGCGAGATGGAATGTACCCGGGCCGACCAGCAGCATGCGGAAGTCGGGCGTCTGGATGGTGTCGGCGTGGGCGGCGAGCTGGTAGTGCAGTTCGACCGCGCCGGTGCCCATGCCGAGCGAGAGCTCGCGCCCGCTGGGCGACGCGCCCACGGTCACGCTCGTACCCGGGCAGACGCGCACCTCGCCGCCACGCGCCAGGCGGAGCGTGGCCGCCCCCGCGCCCGCCGAGACGGTGGAGCCGGCAAGCACGCGCGTGCCGCCGCCGGTCAGCACCACCGAGCCGCGCACGGCGGCGTCGGCGGCGAAAACGTCTCCCACCGGCGCCTGCGCATACCCGCCGCCGGCGCCCGCCAGGCACACACCGGCCAGGGCTATCAGTCTCTTCAGAGAAGAACAGCAGAACGGAGCCACAGCCCGACAATTATCCGATGCGCAACGAAAAGCTTCAACGAGAAGCCTTCAACGCAGAGGACGCGGAACCGAAGACCTTCAACGCAGAGGGCGCGGAGGTCGCAGTGGCGTTCATTCCGGAGGCCCTGCCGCATTGTCGGCTCGCATTGTGATGGATGCGGACCGCGGCGCGGCGCTGAAATGGGAATCCTCCGCGCTCTCCGCGTCCTCCGGAGGCCTTTGCTTTACTGTTCGGCGAGAAATTCGTACTGCTCGATGATCGCCGCGATGCCCACTTTGCCATCGGGCGAGGCGGGGTCCACGCGCACCACGCGGCCCTTGCAGCGCACGCGGATGCTTTCGGTCAGCGTGATCTCGGGCGGAAGCGTGAGGGTGAATTCCAGGCGCGAGCCCTCTTCGATGTTGCTGTCCAGGTAGAAGAAAACGCCGCGCGCGCTGACGTCTTTGGTCTGGGCAGCAACTTCACCGGCATTCTGGTCGGCGAACCGCACCGTGACCGGTAACCGGAGCGCGAAGCGTCGTGTCCCGCGCTGGTCGTGTTGCGCTTGAATCATGCCGCCTCCGATGGCTGGGCGTTAACTCGGCGCTAAGCGTCTCAGGATAAATCCGTCCCGGTTACAGTCAAGCGTCAAAGTGGGCTGCAGTGCTTTCGGTGCAAACAGGGGCAAGGCTTGCAACGCAGAGGACGCAGCTTCATGCAGCCGGGAAAAATCACTTCGTACCGGCCCGCGCGCGCCGTGCGCGTTCCGGCGCCTCGCATCAATGACATTGTCTGGAGCGTCGCGGAATCACTGCCCGTACGGCCGTGCGCCTGGCCAGGTTTTGTCGGCGCCACTGAGCAGTTCTGGACGCATCTGCATCCGCGTACGAGATCTGTCACGCACGCCGGAACAGCCGCCGCGAGCTGGAGAAGATTGCCCCGTCAGCCGCGGAGTCCCGCGCTTCCGCTTGACATCGCAAGGAGAAGAGCCTGGCGTCAGGCAGGGCTTCCAGTCCGGCCATGGAATCTATGAGCACCCGCTGGTGGAGCCGCAGCTCATGCAGCGGTAGCAACTGCCGTTGCGCGTCATGATGGCGCCGCAGGTGGAGCACGAGGGCGCGTCGCCCATGTCGACGATGTCCTTCAACGCGTCGGCCGCGTGCACCACGCCGCGCGCCGGCGGACGGTTCTCCGAACCAGTGGTGTCGAGGCCGATGTCGTCGCTCGAGGCCGAAGCTGAGACCGGGCCGACAGCGCCCGGAAGCGCGCCGTTGGTTTTGGGACGCAGCTCATCGAACAGCATCTGCTGCTGGCCGGTGAGGAAGCGCTGCTGCAGCCAGCGGAAGATGTAGTCCATCACGCTCTTGGCGTAGCCGATCTCCGGGTTCTGCGTCCAGCCGGAAGGCTCAAAGCGCGTGTGCGCGAACTTGTCGCAGAGCAGCTTGAGCGGCACGCCGTGCTGCAGCGCCATGCTGATGGCCAGGGCGAAGCTGTCCATCAGGCCGGAGACGGTCGAGCCCTCCTTCGCCATGGTGATGAAGATCTCGCCCGGCGAGCCGTCTTTGTAGAGGCCGACGGTGATGTAGCCGTCGTGCCCGCCGATGGAGAACTTGTGCGTGATGGAGAGCCGCTCTTCCGGCAGCTTGTGGCGCACGGCGCGCGGCGGGCCATTGGGGTCCTGCTCGATCACGGTCGTGAGTCGTGGGTCGTTGGTCGCTGGCGAAGCTCCAGACGACGCGGTCGGGGTTCCGGCCGCGCTGAGCGGCTGCGACTTCTTGCAGCCATCGCGATAGATCGCCACTGCCTTCAGCCCCAGCTTCCAGCTCTGCGTGTAGGCCTCGCAGATGTCTTCGATGCTGGCTTCGTTGGGCAGGTTCACGGTCTTGGAAATGGCGCCGCTGATGAACGGCTGCGTGGCCGCCATCATGCGCAGGTGCCCCATGTAGTGGATGCTGCGCGTTCCCTTGGCCGGCTTGAACGAGCAGTCGAAGACGGCCAGGTGCTCGTCCTTGATGTGCGGCGCGCCCTCGATGGTGCCGGTCGCGTCAATGTAGCTGACGATGGCCTGCGCCTGCTCGTCGGAGTAGCCGAGCTTGAACAGCGCCGCCGGCACCGTCTGGTTCACGATCTTGATCATGCCGCCGCCCACCAGCTTCTTGTATTTCACCAGCGCCAGGTCGGGCTCGATGCCGGTGGTGTCGCAGTCCATCATGAAGCCGATGGTGCCGGTGGGCGCCAGCACGGTGACCTGGGAGTTGCGGTAGCCGTGTTTCTCGCCGTGGGCGAGGGCTTCGTCCCAGGTCTGCTTGCTGGCCTCGATCAGGTCGGCGAGCTGCGAGTTCTTCACCGTCGATGCGGACGAGAGCGTGCTTGCGCCGATGCTGTTGACCGAGGCGCGGTGCATGCGGATCACGTCGAGGAACGGCTCGCGGTTGATGTAGAAGCCGGGGCAGGCCGCGCCCGGCATTGAGTCGGCGTCGTGCACGCCCAGCCGCGTGCTCACCAGCTCGGTGGCCGGCGCCAGCGGCTCGCACAATTCCGCGATCCGCGAGGACTGCAGGTACGCCTGCCCGCACATGATGGCGGTGACGCAGGCGGCGTAGTCGCGTCCGGCCTCCGAGTCGTACGGCAGCCCGGCCGCCATCAGCAGCGCGCCCAGGTTGGCGTAACCCAGGCCCAGCGGGCGATAGTCGTGCGAGTTGCGCGCGATCATCTCGGTGGGATAGCTGGCGTTGTCCACCAGGATTTCCTGCGCGGTGATGACCACGTCAACGGCGTGCCGGTAGGCCTGCACGTCAAACGTGCCGTTGGGCGCGAACTTCATCAAGTTGAGGGACGCCAGGTTGCACGCCGAATCGTCGAGGAACATGTACTCCGAACACGGGTTCGACGCGTTGATGCGCGCCGTGTTCTTCGAGGTGTGCCACCGGTTGATGGTGGTGTCGAACTGCATGCCGGGGTCGCCGCATTGCCAGGTGGCTTCGCCGATCTTGCGCAGCAGCGTGCGCGCCTTGTGCGTGCTCACCACGCCGCCGCCGGAGACGGCGCGCAGCGAGAAATCGGCGTCGCGCTCGACGGCGAGCATGAACTCGTCGGTCACGCGCACCGAGTTGTTGGCGTTCTGGAAGAAGATGGAGCTGTATGCCTCCGAGTCGGGCGAGGAGCCGTCGTAGCCGGCGTTGACCAGCGCCCACGCCTTGGCTTCTTCCTTCGCCTTGCACTCGATAAAGTCGATGATGTCGGGATGGTCAATGTTGAGGATGACCATCTTGGCGGCGCGCCGTGTCTTGCCGCCGCTCTTGATCACGCCGGCGAAGGCGTCGAAGCCCTTCATGAAGCTCAGCGGGCCGGAGGCCTGGCCGCCACCGCTCAGGATCTCCATCGAGCCGCGCAGCGGCGAGAGGTTCGTGCCCGTGCCCGAGCCCCACTTGAAGAGCATGCCCTCGGTCTTGGCAAGGGTGAGGATGGAGTCGAGCGAGTCCTTGACCGAATTGATGAAGCACGCCGAGCACTGCGGCGCCGAATAGCCTGTGCGGCTGAACTCAACTTTTCCCAGCGCCGCGTTCCAGTGCCAGTTGGTGGCGTCGCTGTTGGGCTCGATGCGGTCGCAGCCCACGTTGAACCATACCGGCGAGTTGAACGCCGCTTTCTGCTGCAACAGGATGTGCACCAGCTCGTCGTGGAAGATGGCCGCGTCTTCCGAGCTGCGGAAGTATCCCTGCGCCTGTCCCCAGTCGCGAATCGTCTCAGCCACGCGCGCCACGAGCTGGCGCACGCCGGTTTCGCGCTCGCTCGTCCCCAGCCGGCCGTGCAGGTACTTGCTGGCCACGATGTTGGTCGCCGTCATGGACCAGTCCTTGGGGACCTCGACATCTTTCTGCTCGAAGATGGCATTGCCCTGCGCGTCGGTGATGACGGCATTGCGCAGCTCCCACTCGACTTCGTCGTAAGGCGAGACGCCGGCCTTGGTGAACAGGCGGCGGAAGCTCAGGCCCGGCGCCTTCTTGCGCGACGGACGGGGAGGGGCGGATTCAGCCGCGACCGGCTGTGTAGGGGCAACGGTCTTGTTGGTTACTTCGGCCATTTTCTTCACTCTCCTTAGGTTCTCTTGGCCAACAGCACGGTTCACCACGGCGGCGCGCGTTCTTGCTTCTCGGCGGCCGCAAAAAGTCGCTAGAAGCCGTAAGGGAAGGGAGCCGGCCGCCGCATCGGGCGGCCCTGCTCCCTCGGAGCGGCAGCTGGCGGTGCGTGGGCGCCCTGCGACGCAGGCTGCTCGTCGCCGGGATCGCAGTCCAGCAAAAGGTCGTAACCGAGCGGCGCTTGCTGTTCCGTAGAAGCTTGCGCAGCGGCTGCCGGCCCGGTTGCCGTGTCGTTCACGCTCGCCGCGGCCGCGCCTGAGAACCAGCGTCCCAGGGCCGACGTTACCGCCAGGCGCTGCGCCGCGTCTTCGATCACGGCGAAGCGGACGTAGCAGTTCGCCGCCGCCAGCCGGTCGCGCAATGGACTTGTGGCCGCGAACAGGCGGCTAACGGCGCGTCCCAGGTCCTCGGCTTGCGCGAGATAGAAGATGGCGAGCATCTTTTTTTGCCGCTCCGCGGCAGACCGTTGAGCGTCCGAGCCGCGGCCATCACTGCCAAGGCCTTCGCTGAGCACCGCCACCTCTTGCGCCAGCACAAACACTCCCGGACGCGGCGGCACCAGCAGCAGGCTGAAGCTCGATTCGCAGCGCGACCAGCGCGACCAGGTCAGGCGCAGCGCGTCGGCGTGGCGGTCCAGTTCCCAGGCGGGGCGCTGGCCGCCTGCCGAAGGGACGGTGGCGGAAGGGTTGTTGTTCATCGCGTTTCCTCTCCCCCTGCGAAGAGGTACCGGTCCCGCCGCGTGGAAGCGGCGGGAAGCATGCATCGGAGCCCGACTGCCGTCCTGTTTGAGTTCGCGAGGATGGTTCAATTCCGGGTTTGGCCCCGGAAGACCCACTCCAATTCCCCCGCCGGCTGCTTCATTCCGGCCCCTCCCGGCGGGGGCCCCGGTCACCGCAAAAACGTGCTCCGGCGGGCTCAAAAATGCCTTGAGAACTGCCGGACCGGGTGGCGGTCACCTCTGACGCCGCCCTGAGCGTGAAGCGCACATTACGCCCGTATATAGGGGCTGTCAAGAGCTAACCGCTATATCTAGTATTGTACCTCCAAAGCCGCGTCAATAGCGGAATCTGGAGAGTTAACAGCGGTCGGTTGGACTTCTCAGGCTGGACTGTTTTCCACAGGCGCCGGTTTCGCACTCGGGGCTGGAAAAAAGCAGAGCTGGATTGCCACGACTCTACGGTCGCTCCTCCGTGCGGTCAATTACCCGAAAGCAGTGCAGGGAAGTGGAAAAAGGCGATGAACGGTGGATAGCGGCGGTGAATTCGTCAGCGGGGTTACGCAGTGGCCGTCCTGGTTGCTTCAGCCGCCTGCTGGCGCAGGTAAAGAAATAGCGGCAGGCCGAGCGAGACACCTACGAGCAGGTTGGCGACGATGGGCGCCCAGCGATGACGCACACCGGCGCGCTTGCCCTCGATCGCTACCAGGACCCACAGCACGAGCGACGACACGATCACGTCCATGCCGAAGAACCCGCTGACTGGCGTCGCGAAGAGCTGCTGGACGAAGATGCGCATGTCGAGCCCGTGCTCGCGGACGAAGGGCAGGAATTGCCACAGCGGGAGGGCAGCGCCCAGGAGACAGAGCAGCAGGCAGAGCGTGCGTGGCTTCATGGCAGCTCCTTACGCCAAGCCGGGCCAGGTTCCCACGAAACGGCACAAAGGTTACACAAAGGAGCTTCGGACGCGAGCCCTTTGTTGTGCCCTTCGTGTCCTTATTTGAAAGTGACCGGCCTTACGCGAACAGGAATTCCTTGGTGCGCAGGTCGCGGACGCGGTCGCGGAGTTTGGCGGCCTGCTCGAACTCGAAGCGCTTGGCGGCTTCGCGCATGTCGGCCTCGAGCCTGGCGATGTAGGCGTCGAGCTCTTCCTGCGACTTGAATTCGGGGACCTCGTCGCTGGCCGAGGTCACGTCCACGTAGTCGGCTTCGACGATTGACGCCAGCGCCATGCTCACCGGCCGCACGATGCTCTCCGGCGTGATGCCGTGCTCCTCGTTGTAGGCGCGCTGGATGGCGCGGCGGCGCTCGGTTTCGTCGATCGCCTTCTTCATCGAGTCGGTCATGCGGTCGGCGTAGAGGATGGAGCGGCCGTTCAGGTTGCGGGCGCAGCGTCCAATGGTCTGGATGAGCGAGCCGGAGGAGCGCAGGAAGCCTTCCTTGTCGGCGTCGAGAATGGCGACCAGCGATACCTCGGGCAGGTCGAGCCCTTCGCGCAGCAGGTTGATGCCGATGAGCACGTCGAACTCGCCGCGGCGCAGGTCACGCAGGATTTTCACGCGCTCCAGCGTCTCGATCTCCGAATGCATGTAGCGGCAGCGCACGCCGACTTCGGTGTAGTACTCGGCCAGGTCTTCGGCCATGCGCTTGGTCAGCGTGGTGACGAGCACGCGCTCTTTGCGCGCCACACGCGCGCGGATTTCGTGCAGCAAATCGTCAATCTGGCCTTTGACGGGGCGGACTTCGACTTCGGGATCCACCAGGCCGGTGGGCCGGATGATCTGTTCGGTCACAACGCCGGCCGACTTGGTCAGCTCGTACGGCCCGGGCGTCGCCGAGACGTAGATGGCCTGGTTCACGCGGTGCTCGAATTCCTCGAAGGTGAGCGGACGGTTGTCCAGCGCGGAGGGCAGGCGGAATCCGTACTCGATGAGCACTTCCTTGCGCGAGCGGTCGCCGTGCCACATGGCGTGGAGCTGCGGCACGGTCTGGTGGGATTCGTCCACGAAGAGCAGGAAGTCGCGCGGGACGTAATCGAGCAGCGTGGGCGGCGGTTCGCCCGGGAGCCGGCCGGTGAAGTGGCGCGAGTAGTTCTCGATGCCGTGGCAGTAGCCGACTTCCTTCATCATCTCCAGGTCAAAGCGCGTGCGCTGGTGGATGCGCTGCGATTCGACCATGCGTCCCTGGCCCTCGAGTTCTTTTTCCCACCATGCCAGTTCTTTCAGGATGCTTTCGATGGCGCGGTTCTTGGTCTCCGGCTTCATCACGTAGTGCGTCTTGGGATAGATCGGGAGCCGGGCATAGCGCTGGCGCACGGCGCCGAACAGCGGATCGATTTGCGAGAGCGACTCGACCTCGTCGCCGAACAGCTCGATGCGGTAGGCGAAGTCGTCGTAAGTGGGGAAGACCTCGATCACGTCGCCGCGCACGCGGAAGGAGCCGCGGCGGAAGTCGGTGTCGTTGCGCTCGTAGAGAATTTCGACCAGCTTGCGGAGAATTTCCTGGCGGGCGATCTTCTGTCCCTTTTCCAGGAACAGCAGCATGCCGTAGTAGGCCTCGGGCGAGCCCAGGCCGTAGATGCAGCTCACCGAAGCGACGATGATGCAGTCCCGCCGCTCGAACAGCGAGCGCGTGGCGGAGAGGCGGAGCTTATCCAGCTCGTCATTGATCGTGGCTTCCTTCTCGATGTAGACGTCGGCGGAAGGAATGTAGGCCTCGGGCTGGTAGTAATCGTAGTAGCTGACGAAATATTCAACGGCGTTCTGCGGGAAAAACTGCTTGAATTCGTGGAAGAGTTGCGCGGCCAGCGTCTTGTTGTGCGCCAGCACCAGCGCCGGCCGGTTCACCTGCTCGATCACCTTGGCCATGGTGTACGTTTTGCCCGAGCCGGTGACGCCGAGCAGCACCTGGTGCTTCTCGCCGTCGAACACACCCCGGCTCAGCGACTCGATGGCCGTGCCCTGGTCGCCCTGCGGCTGGTAGTCGGAGACGAGCTTGAAATCGGGCATAGCTGCTGGCTGCCGGCGACTAGCTGCTGGCTCAGCGCCGTTTGATTCGGCCGGAAGCAGGCAGCGAGCAGCTGGCAGCGTTTCCAGCGGCTGAGTATCTCCTGATTATAACTGCGGCGGAGCAGCGGGCGCGGGAGGCGGCGGATCGGATGCTTCGCCGACCACGCCGAGCACGCGCGACTCGGTGCGGAACTTCCGGTAGTCGCGATAGGCGATGTTGAGGTTGAGATTGAAGCCCTTGAACAGCAGGAGCCGCGCGTCCACGTGCACGTTGGCGAGCTGCGGCAGCCAGACTTCATCGTTCACACGCGTCTGCTCGAAGTGGAAGCGCGTGCCCTTGTGCACGCGCGCGATGAAGCCACCCCAGGAAATCGTGTCGATCACTTCCAGGTCGCCTTTGACGAACTGTGAGTCCTGCTGATCGATCCAGACCTGGCCGCGGATTTTGGGGAGCACCTTCGCCCCCTTCAGCTTCGGCTGATAGCCGGGCCGGGGATCGCCCTTGATGACCCACGCCGGACGGCCGTTCACCACCTCCTGGCCGACGAGCGTGAAGATGTAGGCTTCGGCCAGCTCCTTGTCGAAGGCGCGGCTTTCTTCGCGCTCCTTCTCTTCTTTCTCCAGCCGCTTCTTCCTGTCGCCGGGGCCCTCGTTCTTGCGCTTCTCGGCGATCTTGTTGACGCGCTTTTCTTCCTTCTCTGCCTCGTCGGGCGGCAGCGGCTTGTCGTTTTTCTCGATGAGCCGCTCGATGGGTTCGCCGTAGAGGACCATGATCTCGTACGTCTTGGTCTCGACGGACCTGGTGTTGCCGCTGCCGTCGAGCTTGTGTTCCTCCACGCGCTGAATGTAGGTGTAGTTGCGCTGTCTGCGGTCGTTCTCTTCGTCGTTCTCGGCGGCCTTGCGGATGAGTTCTTTTGGGTCCGGCGGCGCTACAGCCGCCGAGGCCGCTACGCCTGCCGCTAAAGCTGGCGGCGGCGCAGCCGGCGCGGAGGTTTGTCCCGCTGCCGTGACCGACACGGCGCCGAGCATCGCCGCCAGCAAGAGTTGCCGCTGCATCCGGGCAGGATACGGCGGAAACGAGCGGCCGGTTCGCGCTTTTTTCACATCACCGGAACGCCGGCATGGCGCCGGCTTGCGCGCACGGCAACCCTGCTGTGCCCGCTGAGTTGCGCGCGGCGCGAAAAAATAAAGCGCGAAACATTGTTGCGCCTTTTTGGTTCAAGCTGACAACAGGTTCGGGCACGCGACGAAAACCCGAATTCGCTGGAGGACCGAGCATGAAACGCAAGTTCGCAATCGGATTGGTGATCGCGGTGATGGCCATGGGCAGCGCGGCGTTCGCGCAAAACCGTGGCGGACAGTGCCACCGGCGCGCGGGCTTCAACATCAACCAGAGGCAGCGCCGGCAGCAGGACCGAATCGCGCAGGGCATTCGCAACGGCTCGCTGAGCGCCAGCGAAGCGGCGCGGCTGGAGCGGCAGGAAGCGGGTTTTGCGCGCATCGAAGCGCGCGATCGGCGCTCGGGCGACGGACTCAGCCTGCGCGAGCGCGAGCAGCTCTATCGCGACCAGAACCGACTCTCGCGCGAAATCCGGCACGAAGAGCACGATAACGACTAGCGACTGAACATCAGGCCATCGGGCCACCGGGCCATTGAGTTCGCGCTTCAAGTTGAGGGAACTACACGAAAGACGCCCTTTCGCGTGCGGAAGGGCGTCGCTGTTTGCCTTGGGTCTGCGAGGGACGGCGCGGCTGAGGCCGCGCCCTCTCGCGAGCGCAGCCGAGGGCTACTTCTTGCGGTGTCCGACCATTTCACTCCGAAACGTGCGCGCGTCCACGCGGGTAAGCCGCTTCACCATCCACGGCTTGAGCAGCGGCTTGTGCGGGATGCCGCACAGGTATTCGGCGATGAACCAGACCGGCTTTGACGTCGTCATCCACTGGCGATCATCAAAGCGCTCCAGGTTCACCGGCTGCGAGAAGCGGCGGAGCGTGCGCTCGCCGCGCAGGTTGAAATAAGCGTGAAAGTAGCTCATGGCCAGTTCGCGCAGCGTGCGGTAAACCGGTTCGCGATAGCGGCAGCTGGTGAAGTTGCTCTTCGCCAGCGCGCCCCAGTGCCCGCGCACTTGGAAGACGGCCATGACGTGATCGGTGTCGTTGTCGGCCTCGAGGTCGAAGATGAGCGGCGGAAAGCCCAGGACGCGCAGCGCCGCCGCGGCAAAAATTGCGCCCTCGAGGCAATGGGCGGTGCGATGTTTGAGCACCATGCGCGGCGACCAGGCGGTGCCGGCCAGGTGATAGGGCGCGTCGTCGAGGAATCTCTGCACTCCCTCCGGCGTCTTCAGCGCGCGCAGCGTGCGCAGTTCGGCGGCGGTGAAACTGGTGAGCGCGCTTGTCATGCGACCAAGAACTTCTTGCCACGGATGTTCGCGGACTTGCACGGGTTAACGGAATTCAGGAATCCATGCAACTTCGTGAAGAGCCGTGGCTGATTTGTTTTTCGCAAACCGCCACCGGCGCTCACTTGAAGATCGCCTTCGGCAGCATGACGTGCACGCCCTTGTTGCCATCCACCAGCTGGGTGATGTCCACGTCGCCGGCCACGCTGGTGAGCATGTAGGCTTCGTCGCGGCTGAGGTGGCGCGCGGTGGCGATGAAGTCAATCATCTCGCGCACCGCCAGCTTGGTCGCCTCGTTCAGGTCTTCGTGGAAGCCCATGCTGATGTAGTGGGTGGGCGTTTCGGCGCGCGGCCAGCGCAGTTTCAAGTCCTTGCGCACGATGAACTGCAGCGTTCCGGTGAGAGACGTTTCCAGCGCGGTGATGTCCACCTCGCCGTTGCCCTGACCGGCGTGCCCGTCTCCGAGGAAGAAGAGCGCGCCGCGCGCGTGCACCGGCAGGAACAGCGTGGCGCCGGCGACGAGTTCTTTGTTGTCGAGGTTGCCGCCATGGATCCACGGCGGCGCGCTGTTGATGCGTCCGGAAACTTCCGGCGGCGCAACGCCCATGCTGCCGAAGAAGGGATGCAGCGGGATTTCCACGCCCGGCGCGAAGCGCGCCAGCATGCGCTCGCGATCGAGCGGGATGATGCGCGTGCGCGGGTAGGGAAAATCTTCCGGCAGGAAGCCGCGTCCCGGAGAGAAGCCGTTGTAGGCGTACGGAATCGCCAGGTCAATTTTCTGGATACGGACTTCGAGCACGTCGCCCGGTTCGGCGCCCTCGATGAACACCGGCCCGGTCAGGATGTGCCCGCCCGGACCCTTGTTGGTGACCTCGCGGTAGATGTCGCGCAGCGACTGCTGCACGTCGCTGGGCGCGACGCCGGCGGCCTCGAGGCGCGTGGGGCTGGAGGTGATGAGCGTCTCGAACTCGACCGCGTCGCCCGACTTGACGCGCAACACCGGCGGCGCGGCCGCGTCGTAGTAGCCCCAGGCGACGGTCTTCGGCGTGGCGGCGAGGTGCTGGGTTTGCGCAACGGCGGCGGCGCAGAGCAGGGCGGTGGTGACGGCGCGTTTGAGCATCCGATGGCCTCGTGGAAGAACGGGCATCGTGCCATAGCGGAGCGAGGAGTGTCGAGTGTGGCGGTACGCAGCGGCCTACCCGCGTTGCCAAATCAGGGCAGACGTGGAGCACCGTGTGCTGGAGATGCGTGTCTCGCCCAGGAAGCCGGGATGGCGTGCCGACGGGCGAGGGCGCCCATCGGGAAATCATCATCCTGAACAACACTGGCGAGACTGGAACAACGCCGCCAGCTCCGCGGGGGAATTCACCAGCACGTCGGGCGGGGCCGCTTCAAGGGTGTGTGGCGCGAAGCCGTAGTTGACGCCGATTGTCCACAGGCCGGCGTTGCGTCCGGTGAGGACATCAATGTCGGAGTCGCCGATGATGGCGGTCTGGTCCGGCGCAGCGTTGGCTTCTTCCAGCAGCGTGCGCGCGCCGAGCGGATCGGGCTTCTTGGTGGGGAAGCTGTTGCCGCCATAGACGCGGAAGAAGAACTCGCCCAGGCCGAGCGCGTCCACGATCTGCTGCGAGGGACGCACCGGCTTGTTGCTAAGCACGGCGAGCGCCCGCGGCGGGCTGCCGTTGCGCGCGCTCTGCGCCGCGCGCAAGGCGTCCTCCACGCCCTCGTAAACCAGCGTGTTGTCGAGCTTGTGTTCGCGGTAGTAGGCGAGAAAAAAGTTCAGCGCCTCGGCCAGGTACTGCTCGTCGTCAGGATCGCCCAGCGCGCGGCGAACGAGCATAGGCGCGCCGTCGCCCACGTAGCTGGCGATCACGTCACATGGCAGCGCCGGGCGCCCGTAGTTCCGGAGCATGGCGTTCACGGAATTCGCCAGGTCGAGACGCGAGTCCACCAGCGTGCCATCCAGGTCGAAGATGAGCAGCTTCAGGCGTTCGGCGGGAATGGGTTGGCGGACTTGCACGGCCATGCGTCCACGCGGAGCAGGGTCCGGCTTCGTGAAAAACTGATCGCCGGAGCATGGCCCTGGTCCGCGCTCCGGCTCCCAGTATAGGTCAGCGTCGCTGGCAATGACGCTGAAGACCCCGCCGCTACTTGCCTTTGAACGCGGCCACGATGCCCAGCCAGTAATCACTGCTGCTGAGCGTGAACGTCGCCCGCGCCGCCTGCGCCGCGCTCACCGTGACGTCTTCGGCGCCGACCTTCTCCGACGACGTGTTCTGGCGAATGATCATGCCGTGACCATTGCCGTCGGTTCCGGCGCTGATCGCCGGTGTGTTGGCGACTGACGCCGCTCCGAACAGCAGTTCGGATGCCTGCGTCGTCGCGGGGGTCGCGCCGGAATCCGGCGTGGTGTTGAGAACCGGGCCCGAGGACACGGCGGCGACCTTGTCGAGCGGGTCGGCCGTGGAAAGCACGCCGGAGTATTCCAGCGCCTGGCAGCGCAGCGTCGTCCCGGCGCCGGAAACCGCGCCGGTCACGGTGTTGGCGCCCGCTTTCGAATTCCACGCATACCACACGGCGAGCCCATGCCCGTCAGTGGTCTGGTCGATTTTGGCAGCCTGCTTCCACAGCGTATTGCCGGCCGAGTCGTTCACAGTGACCGTCCGGCCGGTGCCGGTCATGCGGACAACGAAAACGAGCAGGTTGCCGGCGGCGTTGCTGGCAGGGTAGGCGACGCTGCACGCCGTCGATCCGGAAGTAGCCGCGTGATTGGACTGAACGTAGGCCGGCGCTGGGCCCGGCGTGGAAGATGGTGGCGTCGGCGACGTCGTCCCGCCGGGGATGACCGCCATCACGGTACCCGACTTGGCGCTCTCGGCGACCGAGCTGACCGCGCTGACGGCATAGCAGTATCCCGCGCCCGCGGTGACGGCGCTGTCGGTATAGGTCTTGGTCGGCGCGGAGACGGTGCTCAGGACGGCGAGCGTGCCGCATGAGGCAACGCTGGCGCCGGTGCTGTTGAGCGTGCCCGCCGCGCGATAGACCTTGTAACTGGTGATGCCGGAAGGGTTCGGGTCGGTCCAGTTGAGCGTGGCCGAGTGCGTGGTGGGTGGCGGAACGCTGACAGTTACGGTCACAGTCACGTTCGAGCTCGCCGAGCCGCCTGCGCCAGTCACCGACAAGGTGTACGTTGTGGTGGCCGATGGGCTGACCGTCTGACTTCCGCTCGTCGCTACCGCCGACCCGTTCAGCGTAGCTGAAGTGGCGTTGGTGCTGCTCCAGGTCAGGGTGGTGCTTCCGCCAGCGGTGAGGGTCATGGGGTTGGCGCTGACTGTCGCCGTGGGTGCGGGCGTGGGCTGGCTAGCCGTCGTCACGGTGACGTTCTTTGTGACCGTGCCCCCTGCGCCAGTCGCGGTTAGCGTGTAGGTGGTGGTGCTGGTCGGCGATACCGTCTTGCTGCCCGAGGTCGCTACCGCGCTCCCGTTCAGGGTCACGCTGGTCGCGTTTGTTGTGCTCCAGGTAAGAGTGCTGGATTGTCCGGCGGTGATGCTGGCGGGACTGGCCGAGAGCGTCGCGGTCGGCGCAGGGGCGGGGGCCTTGAAGAACTCGGTCATCGCCGGGGCCGTGGAGGCGCTGCCCGGATACACGCTGCCGCCGAGCAGTCCCAGAACGGTCCGGAGAAGGCTCTGGTGCTGATAGAAGGTTTTGGAAATATAGCCGGTCTTAGAGAACGCCGGGCTGACGACAACGGCATACACTTTGCCGCCACCGTTGGTTGTGTCGGTGAGCGCCTGTTCGAAGAGAATGATGAGCACGCCGTCGGCCTTGAACGCGGGATTCGCGAGCAGCGGCCCGATGTTGTTCTTGAGCCAGGTGTCGGCGACGGCGCGGGTACCCCAGTTCGCCGAATTACTAAGATTAGGAACCACCCAGCTCAGGTTTGGCAGCGTGCCGTTGTTCAGGTCGGTGGCGAATTGCGAGAACGGCGCCAGGTTTGATTTCTGGTTCGTCGAGTTTGCGACGTCGGTGAAGTACGCGAAAGGATTGCGGTACTTCACATAAGGCGTGACATCGCCGCCGGTGTAGCCGGCCGAGGGCAGGCTTTCCGCGTAGGACTTCCACGTCTTGCCCAGCACCAGGAGCTGTCGGACCAGGTTGTCGGACGACACGGTGCCCGTGTAGCTGTTGCTGTTGGCGGCGACGGCGCCGGTGGTCATCATCATCGAGTTGCCGATCTGAGGGGTGGTATTGGCGTAGTAGTTGGAAGCGTAGCCATACTGCGTCGCCAAACTGTCGAGGTACGGCATGGTGGTATGGAACACGTCGGAGTAGTCTCGGGTGCCTTCCACCACGACCACAACGTGGCCGGCCTTGGGGAGCTGGGCTTGGACCTGGGGGGTGGCCCAGGCCAGCGATACGAAAGCCAGGAGCGCGGCCCGATTGACGACCCGCGGCAGCGAAACGCTTCGGATACCAGTGCGCATCCGTGCAGCGTAGGTGGGCAACTACTCTGCTGGTATGAGGCGGACGGCCGAATTCACTCAGGAACGGACCTCAGCAAGTTACTAGGAGGCATCGAGGGGCCAACGTGAATCACCTTAGGGACGGCTAGTCCTTCTGTGTAGACGGGCTAGTCCTTGCGTGCGATCTGAGCGAAGCACGCTCACATTCTGAGGATTGCGATGTTCGCTGCTCCGGAACGCGACGCCGCGTTTACAATAGCCGCGGGAGACATCGAACCGGATGGCCACAACCAAAGCAGAGCCCAAAGCGCAGCGCGCCGGCGAACCGGTTGCGGCTGCGCCGCCGAAGGGTGCGGGCCGGGAGGGCACGCCCGCCAAGGAACCCAAGCCGGGCGAGAAAACCTACGAAGGACTGACCCGCAAGCAGCTCGTGGATGCGTATCGGCTGATGTACACCTCGCGCCGGGTGGACGATCGCGAGATTCTGCTCAAGCGTCAGCAGAGAATCTTCTTCCAGATATCGGGCGCCGGCCACGAAGCGCTGCTGGTGGCGGCGGGATTTGCTCTGAAGCCCGCCTACGACTGGTTCTACGCCTACTACCGCGATCGCGCGCTCTGCCTCGCGCTGGGCATGACGCCGCTGGAGATGCTGCTCCAGGCCGTGGGCGCCGCCGGCGATCCCAACTCCGGCGGACGCCAGATGCCGTCGCACTGGGGCCACAAGAAACTCAACATCGTGACCCGCTCCTCGCCGACGGGCACGCAATTCCTGCAGGCCGTGGGCTGCGCCGAGGCCGGCCGTTACTTCACGCGGCATCCCGAGGCGGCGGAGAAGAAGCCGGGCAGCTATCGCGAATTCAAAGACGTTATTTTCCACGGGGATGAAGTGGTCTACGTCTCCGGCGGCGATGGAACCACCAGCCAGGGCGAGTTCTGGGAGTCGCTGAACAGCGCTTCGATCGGCAAGCTGCCGATGCTCTACCTGATCGAAGACAACGAGTACGCGATTTCGGTTCCGGTGGAAGCGCAGACTGCCGGCGGCAACATCTCGAGGCTGGTCTCGCAGTTCCCGCACTTCTACTTTGCCGAGGTGGACGGGACCGATCCGGTCGCAAGCTACGCGGTGATTAAGAAGGCAGTGGACCACGTCCGCGCCGGCAACGGTCCGGCGTTCGTGCACGGGCATGTGATCCGTCCGTACTCGCATTCGCTCTCCGACGACGAGCGGCTTTACCGTCCCGATGCCGAGCGGCAGAAGGACGCCGCGCGCGACCCGATCACGCGCATGCAGATGTTCCTTATCCGCGAGAACATCCTGGACGAGGCGGGAATCAACCGTCTGGAAAAGGAAGTGGACGAGGAGGTGCAACACGCCGCCGGGGAAGCACTGGCGGCCGCGCCGCCCACGAAAGATTCCATCTTGCGCTTCATCTATTCGCCCGACCTTGATCCGGCCTCATCCGCGTTCGCGACCGAGCCTGCGCCGCCGAAAGCGGGGAAGGGCGGCGAGGCGCAAGCGCCGCCGGCCAAGACGATGGCGGACCTGATCAACGCCTGCCTGAAGGACGAAATGCGGCGTGACGACCGCATTGTCGTGTTCGGCGAGGACGTGGCCGACTGCACGCGCCAGCAGTATCTGGACCAGAAGCTGATCAAGGGCAAGGGCGGCGTCTTCAAGCTCACGTCGGGGCTGCAATGCGATTTCGGAAGCGACCGCGTGTTCAACTCGCCGCTGGCCGAGGCCACTATCGTGGGACGCGCCGTCGGAATGGCCACGCGCGGGCTCAAGCCGGTGGTGGAAATCCAGTTCTTCGACTATATCTGGCCGGCGATGCACCAGTTGCGCAACGAGCTGCCGCTGATTCGCTGGCGCTCGAACAACGCGTTCTCGGCGCCCGCGGTGGTGCGCGTCGCGATTGGCGGATACCTGACCGGCGGCGCCATCTATCACTCGCAGTGCGGCGAAAGCATCTTCACGCACACGCCGGGCATGCGCGTCGTGTTTCCCTCGAACGCGCTCGACGCCAACGGCCTGCTGCGCACCGCCATCCGCTGCGACGACCCGGTCATGTTCCTGGAGCACAAGCGGTTGTATCGCGAGACCTATGGGCGCGCGCCGTATCCCGGACCGGACTACATGATCCCGTTTGGCAAAGCGAAAGTCGTCAAGCCCGGCACGCAGATGACGGTCGTTACTTATGGCGCGGTCGTGCCGCGCGCGTTGCAGGCGGCGCAGCGCATCGAGCGCGAGCAAGGCCTCAGCGTGGAGCTGATCGATTTGCGGTCTTTGAACCCCTACGACTGGGAGGCGATCGCAAGTTCGGTGCGCAAGACGAGCCGCGTGATCGTCGCCTACGAAGACACGCTCAGCTGGGGCTACGGCGCCGAGATCGCCGCGCGCATCGCCGACGAGCTGTTCGAGGACCTGGACGCGCCGGTGCGCCGCGTGGCGGCAATGGACACGTTTGTCGCGTACCAGCCGTTGCTGGAAGACGAGATACTTCCGCAGGCGGATGACCTGTACGAAGCCATGCAGCAGCTCTCGCAATTCTGAACGAACCCCATGAACCTGCTCGTAATCGGCTCTGGAATGATGGGCTCGGCCGCCGCCTTCGACATGGCGCGCGCCACACAGGTCACATCCATCACGCTGGCTGACCTGGACGCGCGCCGCGCGCGCGAGGCCGCCACGCGTGTGAACCGCCTCGCGCGCAATAAGAAAGTACGGCCGGCTCAGCTCGATGCGTCTTCGGAAAAAGCGGTGCGCAAGCTCATGCGCGAGCACCAGGCCGCGCTTTCGGCCGTGCCCTACTTCTTCAACCTCGGGCTGGCCCACGCCGCCATTGACGCCGGCTGCCACTTCGCCGATCTGGGCGGCAACAACA
The DNA here is from genome assembly GCA_035651995.1 of Terriglobales bacterium. Taxonomy (NCBI): domain Bacteria; kingdom Pseudomonadati; phylum Acidobacteriota; class Terriglobia; order Terriglobales; species Terriglobales bacterium. The sequence continues at coordinate 42,376 of DASRER010000021.1, forward strand.
CGGTGGTCCGCGAAGAACTCGCGCTCGGACGCAAGGCCGAGAAGCGCGGCGTGGCCATCGCGCCCGACTGCGGCCTGTCGCCCGGCATGGCTTCGATCCTGGCGGGCGAGCTGATGCGGCGCATCGGCGGGAAAGCGTCGGCGCTGAAGATTTACGTCGGCGGGCTGCCCGAGCGTCCGCATCCGCCGTTTGAGTACCAGCTTGTCTTTTCCGTCGAGGGGCTGATCAACGAGTACGTGGAGCCGGTGCGCGTGCTGCACGACGGCCGGGCCAAGGAAATCGAGCCGCTCACCGAGCCCGAGCCGTTCCGCATCGCCGGATATCCGGTGGAGCTGGTGGCCTTCCACACCTCCGGCGGCGCCTCCACGCTGCCGGAAACTTTCGCCGGCGCGGTGGGCGAGTGCTGGGAAAAAACGCTGCGCACGCCGGGACACTACGAGATGGTGCGGTCTCTTTACGATCTGGGACTGTTCTCCAGCGACAAGCGCAAGTTCGGCAAGGTGGAGCTGGCGCCGCGCGAGATGATGGCGCGCCTGTTCGAAGAAAAGTTCGCGGGTAGCGAGCCTGACGTGGTGATTCTTCGCGTTGAGGCGCACCCACCCAAGCGGCGCGGCCTGCGCGCGATTTTCGGCGGCGCCGAGGAGCCCGCGCCCAAGGTGCTGGCGTTCACCGTCCTTGATCGCTACGACCGGACTTCCGGCATGACGGCGATGATGCGCACCACGGCGTGGCCGGCCTCGATCGTCACCCAGATGCTGGCCTCCGGCGCCATCGCGCGGCGCGGCGGCATCCGGCAGGAACTCGATGTCCCCGCCGACCGCTTCCTCGCCGAAATGGAAGCGCGCGGCATCCGCATCAAGTATTCGGAGGAAGGGTGACGCGCTACCTGAACCGTTTGCAGCCGCTCGGCCTGCTGGTGATGCGCGTGGTGCTGGGCGTCATCATGGTGGCCCACGCCTGGCAGAAGGTCACCGGCGGGCGCAACCTCACCGCCACCGTCTCGAGCTGGGGATGGCCGTGGTGGCTGGGCTATGTTTCCACTTACACCGAACTGATCGGCGGCGCGTTGCTCGTCGTCGGCCTGCTCACCCGCGTTTGGGGCCTCGGCCTCACGATTAACATGGTGGTCGCCATCTGGAAAGTCCACTGGAAAAATGGACTCATCGGGCAGGGCTCCATCGAGTTCCCGCTGGCGCTGGCGGCGATTGCCTTCGCGCTGATTTGGCTGGGTGCGGGACCGCTTTCGATTGATTACCTGTTCTTCGGCGAGCCAGGCGGCGCGCGGCCAGCGAAGGCGGCGAAGAAGTAGGGTGGGCGCCGAAACCAAAAGCTAACCACATAGGGGCACAAAGGAAGGACACAACGGAGGCCATTTTTTTTGTGGCGTTCGTGGGACCTTCGCGTCCTTTGCGGTTTGCTTTTTTAGGCTACTGCGCCACGGCCCGATTGCGCCGCCAGTAAAGGTATCCCGGAATCCCCAGCGCGACGATTCCAATTCCCGCCAGCGACTCCACCGGCCGCTGCCACACCACGTTCAGCGCCCAGATCGCCGTAACGATCACGTACAGTCCCGGCAGCGCCGGGTATCCGGTGCAGCGATACGGACGCTCGGCATTGGGACGCTTCCAGCGCAGCGCGAACAGGCCGGCCACGGTGAATGTGTATCCCAGCACGGTCATAAACATGGTGTAGGTGAAAAGCTGCTCGTAGCGGCCGGTGAGCGTGAGGATGGCGCTCCAGATGAATTGAAGAATCAGGCTGTTCACCGGCGTGTGCCACTTCGGATGCACCTTGGCGACCGACTTGAAAAACAGCCCGTCTTTCGCCATGGCGTAGTGCACGCGCGCTCCGCTCAGCGTGCTGCAAGAGAGCGCGCCAAAGCAGGAGAGCGCGATCAGGGCTGAGAGCCACTGCCCGATTGCGGGTGAAAACAACGCGACCGCGGCGGCGCGGGCGGTCGTCTCTTCGCCTTCCGCGATCCCGCGGAGCGGCAGCGCGTACAGGTATGCCGCATTCATGCTGATGTAGATTGCGGCCACGCAGATCACGCCGACCAGCAGCGCGCGCGGCAGGTTGCGGCGCGGGTCTTTCACTTCGCCCGCCGCCCAGCTCACGAATTCCCATCCGTCGTAGGCCCAGAAGACGGCGATGAGCGCCACGCCGAAGCGGGATAGCGCCGGCCACATTCCCATGGACGGCAGCGCCGCCACCGACGCCGCCGTGAAGTGCGACCACGAGCCCTTGCCGATGGCGAAGCCGAGCACCACGAAGGCCGCGATGGCGGCAAACTTCATCCAGTTGGCCACGTTCTGCAAGGTCACCGCTTTGCGAAGGCCGATCATGTTGACCCACGTGATGAGCGCATTGGCGGAGATCGCGATGAGATGAAGTCCGGTGAGTTGCCAGCCGCCAATCCGCATCAGCACGCGATCGCCACCCAGGGCGGGAACGAGCGCGCTGAAGTAGTGCGCGAAGCCCATGGAGATGGTGGCGTTGCCCCCGCCCATCATGACCGCAAAGATCATCCAGCCGTAGAGAAAGGCGACGAGATCACCGAAGGCCTCGCGGACGTACACGTACTGCCCGCCGGCCTCGGGGAACATCGTGCCCAGTTCGGCGCAGGCGAAGCAGGCGAACAGCGTGATCACCGCTCCGGCGACCCAGACCAGCAGGAAAATCGCCGGATGCGAAACATTGCCGGCAATGTCGCGCGCCGTCAGGAAGACGCCTGAGCCGACCGAGCCGCCGACGAGAAGCAGGATGGTGTCCGTCAGCGTGAGTCCGCGGATGAGTTTGGGCGGCTCGCGTTCGGCGACTGCGGCGTGTGGTTCAGCGGCGGAGATGGAGTTCATGAGGGCGGGTCATCCCATGGCGAGTTCGTCGGCCGATTCCAGCGGCGTGCCGCAGGTGCGGCAGATGACGGCGGAGCAGTCGCCGCACACCAGCGGATCGGTGACCGCCTTCTCGCATCGCGGGCAGTAGAGTGCCGGCTGGGGCGGCGGAAACTCGGCATTCACAGCCATGCGAGCCAGAGCGTAGCATAGCAGGGAGTTCGCAGGTCTCAGCAAAGGCGCGAAGAGCTGGCGCGCGAGAGCTGGGGACCGGGAACGGAGAACCGAGAACTGAGGGCTTATGGCTGCCATCACACCCGACGACAAGCTGCGCGAAGAGTTCAACAAGTGGGCCGAGGCGGGCAAAGGCGAGGAGATGGAGCGCCATCACCTCGACATTACCGAGAAGACCATCCGGCAGATGGAGCTGCGCGCGGGCGAGCGCGTGCTCGATCTGGGCTGCGGCGCGGGATGGGCCTCGCGCATCCTGGCGCGCCTGGTGGGCGACGGGCCGGAGGGGTTCGGGCAGGTGGTCGGCCTGGACATCTCCGATGAAATGATCCGCCGCGCCCGCGCCGCCTCGCGCGACTTCGACAACCTGATGTTCGTGTGGGGCTCGGCGCAGCAGATCCCGTGGGAAGAAAACTTCTTCGACAAAGTGCTCTCGGTCGAATCCTTTTATTACTACCCCGAGCAGGAGCGCGTGCTGGCCGAACTGTTTCGCGTGATGGCGCCGCGCGGGCGCCTGTTCATCCTCATCAACCTGTATAGGGACAATCCCTACTCGCTGCGCTGGATAGAGGAGCTGAAGGTGCCGGTGCACGCGCGCTCCAAAGACGAGTACGTGCAGTTGCTCCGCGCCAACGCCTTCCAAGACGTGGAGGCCTTCCAGATTCCCGACGACACGCCCACGCCCGACGAATACACCGGCCGCTGGTTTAAGAACGCGGACGAGTTGCGCGACTTCAAGCGCATCGGCGCGCTGCTTCTGGTGGCAAGGAAGCCGGACGTACGGAATCCCGGGCCGGCGTATCAGATTTACTAGTTAACCTCTCAAGCCCACCCTAATGCAGTGGCACTTCCGTTATGTAAAGGCGCTGGTCCTTGGAGGTCAGAAAGACAAGATTATCGTCGGTGCCGCAGGCGAACGCGAACCCTGTCTCGAGGGGGGCGCCATAGATTCGGCGGATCTCCCCGGTCTCAAAGTCGTACAGGGCATAAAGTGCCTTAAACAGGTTCCCCTCCTTGTCTGTTCCGAGGAATTGACCTAACAACAGGCCTTGAGCGACGCTAGCGGATTCGAGCTGTACGTCGCCCGATGGCGGCTTGAGTGGAAAGCTTCTTGTCACTCTCCCTAACGAGTCGATCACTCGAACCTGAGGACGGATCCGGCCACGAACCATGTAGGCCATCCCACCTGGGCCGTGAATCAAATCGCCAAAACGTCTCGTGGAATCTCGAACGTCTGGCGGAAGCTCAGGCTCAATGCTTTCCTCGGTACTTGGAGGCGATGCCGGCGAGTGCAGCCCGATCTTGCGGATCATCTTCCCCGAGGCATTGAAGAGCGCAGTAAAGTCATGAGGTTTGCCCTCGTCTTTTGAGAACACACCTCCGGATACAAGAGCGTTGCCGTTGTCAAACACGAAGAGACCGTAGCCATGGACTGGCACGTCCAGACGGACCTTCGAAACGAGCCCGCCTGTCGTATTGAACTTGAGCAGATAAGAGTCGTCCTTGCTATCTCCGAGTAAGGCGAAGACAGTTCCATCTGGTTGGAGGTCGTAGGAGTACACTTCACCCGGTGTTACACCCTCGATGTTTGGTGTCGAGAATTCGCCATTCTTGTCACCCTTGGACGAGAGCCGGACAATTGGGGCCAGTCCAGTGTTCGGGAATTGATACCCCCTGAAATAAAGATTTCCTTTGTCGTCGCAGCGAACCGGAATCCCTAACGGGCGGGCAAGCTCGGCGGTTGGTGTTCGCCGAACACCAGTCAGGGGGATCACAAAAACCTGCGCAGTCGTAACGGTAACGAGGGTGACGGCAAGACACGTCAGAAGAGAAACCCGCATTATCGCGCCCCCTCCAGACGCGCGACCGTCGGGGTCGCTGAGGCGGCGCGAACGCGAACAAACTGGCCGTCGCAGCTCGGGACATAGAAAGTCCCGGCCCAGACGCCTTGTCGCAAACCAGGGGCATTGTTGAACGTCCCTCCTCCGCCGCAGCGAACGCTCGATTGATACGCATCCCCGACATATTCATTTGAACAGCAGATTTTCCAGTTGTAGGTGCACGTCGAACAATTGTGATCAGGGTAACCACAGGTATGAACGGAGATCTGATGCGAACACAGGGTGCAGTTGAAAGTTTGCGGATAGTAAGACGCCGTGCTGCATTCGCACGCAGCAGTCGCCTTAGCGGGGGCAGCCATGCAACTCAACAGCGCCAAGAGAAAAGCGAGCAGAAACCCGTGAAGCTTCATCGTGACCTCCTAGGCTCGATTATCGCGACTTGGCGTCGCGAAATAGGGAAAAGTTCGATCCTGGGATGGCAGGATAGGACATTGTTGGGGGGGGGGGATACAAGCGTCAACATGCGTCAACCTCCGCGCACCCGGGCTGGGGTCTGAAATCAGTCCACGATGAATACAATAGCTCTGAGCGCGGGTCGGGTGCAGGGCCGCTAGAACATCGCCGTCTTGTCTACCAGCAGGTTCGTCGCCGGGCTGAGCGGCTTGCCGTCGTTGGCGTGTCGGATCGAAATGCCGCCGTTCACATTGTGCAGCTTGAGTTCGCTCCCGCCATTGGCGAAGCGGGCCTGCAGATCGTGTCCCACGAAGCGGCCGTGGCGCACCGGCACGTTCCAGTCGTTGCGGATGCTGCCGTTCAGGGTGTGCGCGCGCACTTCGAGCGACGCATCGGAGGGCAGCGTGACCGCGACTGTGCCGTTCACCGAGCGCAGGTTCAGGGCTTCCTTCGGGACCGCTTCGAACGTGGCTTCCAGCCTGCCGTTCACCGTGGAGAGGTCGGCGGGGCCACGCAGCCCCGTTGCGGTCACCTGCCCGTTCACGTCTGAAGCGCGGACCTCGCCGGCCACGCCGGTGATGTCAATCGGGCCGTTGATGTTTGAAATCTTGTCGAGCCGCGCGGTGCGCGGCACGCTGATGGTGTAGGTGACGCTGGCCGGGTTCTGCCGGCAGCGGCTGTCAGGATTCTCGCAATCGCTGTTGTGCCACGTCAGGTCGTCGTCGGGGTAGCGCGTCGCCACGGCGACGCGGTCCGCGGTTGCATCCACCTCGATCGTGACCTCCTGCAGCTTCTTCTCCGTCCAGGCGCGCTTCACCGCGTCCACCTGGACTTGGTTTTTGTCCCAGCCCACCACCTTGATGCGGCCGGAGATGTTTTTCAGCGCGAAGCTGCCCCCGGCCGCAAGCGGATAGCTGTGGTGGAACTCTTCGGTGAAGGACGGCTGGCCGCCGTCATCGGCCAGCGCGATGGCCGAAAAAGCAATGGCGCAGAGCACCCCCAGCATGGCCCCGGCAAGGGACAGGAGCGAACGGCGATTCATGGCGGCTCCCGGCAGCACAACTTTCGGGCCCGGCGGTTAGACGGCAGGGGAGGGGAAGGGTCAACCGGGGGATGTAGCGCTGCAGCAATGGGTAAGTGCCGGTGCGCTGACCGCCGCGGCCAGGATCGAAGCAAAAAACAAGGGCGACCCGGAGGTCGCCCCTCTTGTTCAACGCCTGCCTTCTTAGACGGGCTGAACGTTCTCAGCCTGGAAGCCCTTCGGTCCCTTGGTCACGCTGAACTGCACGGTCTGGCCTTCCTGGAGGGAGCGGAAGCCGCTCGCCTGGATGGCCGAGAAGTGCACGAAAACGTCTTCGCCGCTCTGGCGCGTGATGAAACCGTAACCCTTGGCGTCGTTGAACCACTTTACTGTTCCTTGTTCCATTGTTTCTCGTTTCTGTATTGGATTTTGCGGTGATCAGATCGGGCTAAAGGCAGGGTTGCTCAGCAGGTCAGTGCTTTTGCAGCTTGCGTTTCAGACTCGGTGTGTTCAATCGCAAGTACATCATACACGTTTCGGCCGTGCGCTGCCAGTGAATCTTTGCAGCAGCGGCGGAGCACTGACAATGCGGGGTTTGGGAACATGCGGTTCGATTCCTCAGCGGGCCGGCACTGCGGCCGACCTTTACTTCACCAGCCGGGCCACCCGCTCCACCAGATCCTCAGGCGCCTGGCGCGGCAGAATTGTTTTTCCTTCGAACGACACGGCGCATAGGTGCTGGTCCTCGTCCATCAGCAAGGCAATTCTCAGTTGGGGATGTTCGGAGCGGATCTGCGCCATCAGCACAAAGGTTGACGCGGGTGTCGGGCCCAGTCCGAGCAGCAGCAGGTCCGGCCGGCGGCTGCGGCACTCACGCTGCGCTTCCGCCGCGGTGGCGCATTGCACGTCGTAACCGTGCGTGCCCAGCACGATCGCTCTGGCGTTGCGCGTGCGCAGATTCCCGTCAACCAGCAGGATCGTGACCGCCGCGGCAGCGCTCATGCTCACTTCGTCTCCCACAAGCGTGCCAGCCGAATGTGAGCGGCATCGAGGTCTTGGTTCTTGCTTCGCGCTCGCGCGCGCAAACGAGGGCCCAGCGCCGCGATCCGTTGTGCCGCTTCGCGCAAGCTGCCGTCGGCAGCGCGATCGCGCGCTGCAGACGCCAGCGCACTCTGGAGGTGTTCGGGCGTCTCGCGTACCGGTGCGTGCTCCTCCGGCTGCGGCTCGTGCTTGCGCACGATGAAAGGGCGCGTAGCGCGATAAAAGCCAATCCGCTGGCCCGGCGATTGCTCCTGCACGTAGCGATAGAATGCGGTGACCAGATCGTCGGCCCCGAGCATGTCAATCAGGATGAGCTGGTACATCTTCGGCTGCCAGAGGGCATAGGCAGACACGCCATCACGGGCGCAATCCACCACCAGGCCGCAGCGCCGCATGCCTGCCGCGCGGCCAGATTGGCGCTGGGAGTTGCCGTCAACCAGTAGTACTGCCGCCTTTTTCCACGGGATCGGGGGTAGTAGCTGGCTGGCCGTCATGGTCGAGTCCATCGTTGCTCCTTCCGCGCAGCTCTTCCGGCTGCGACAGGCTGGTTGGGTTCGGATTGCTGTCGTCGTCGCCGGCGCGTCCCGCCAGCCGGTTTTCGCGGCGTTCCTGCTTGCGGCGGGCCTTCTCGCGCTGGCGCTCCTGGCGGGCCAGCTCTTTGCGGCGTTTGAGAGCACTGGGATGCGATGGAGACACGTAGGTCCTTTCCTGCCGGTCTTGCGGCACATGCGGAGTTGGGCCCGCCGTCGGCCGCGCACACTGACGTTGAACTTGGATCGGTCTGATCGCGCAAGAAGCCGGGCGTCGAGAAGTGCACGGCGCGGGAAGTTGCGAAAGGAGACTATGGTTACTATACGCTGAACTTCGGCCTCGCGACGGACTGTTTTCGATTCTTTCGCTTCTCGTGGATTGTGGTGCAAGGCTCGTTTCACGCGGGCCACACTGTCGCACGACGTGAGCTGGCGGTTCTTGTTTCGTGAATTGACGCGCCCTGTGCCGATTCCCTAGACTGTCCTTCTGGTTGCGGCTGTGTGCCGCCTCGAGGCGCAATGTCCTGGTTACAGAACAAGTTCGAGAAGAACTTCCTGATCACCTCGGTGGACTACGTGTTCAACTGGGCGCGCAAGTCCGCCATCTGGCCCATGACGTTTGGCCTGGCCTGCTGCGCCATCGAGATGATCGCCTCGTCCACGGCGCGTTTTGACATCGCGCGCTTCGGGTCGGAGGTTTTCCGCCCCAGCCCGCGGCAGAGCGACCTGATGATCGTGGCCGGCACGGTCACGCTGAAGATGGCGCCCATCGTGAAGCGCATCTACGACCAGATGCCCGACCCCAAGTGGGTCATCTCCATGGGCGCGTGCTCGTCGGTTGGCGGGCCGTTCAACACCTACGCCGTGCTGCAGGGCGTGGACCGCATCGTGCCGACGGACGTTTACGTGATCGGCTGCCCGCCGCGTCCGGAGAACCTGTTCTACGCGCTGCTCAAGCTGCAGGACAAGATTGATCAGATGTCGCTGGCCAAAAAGCCCACCGAAGTCCGCCTGACCGAAGACATGGCCGAGCAGTTCAAGAAGCAGGTCATGATCGCGCAGACGCTGCAGCCGAAATAGCTGCTGGCTGCGGGCGAATCCTCCGGGTCTCTGTGGTGGGTTTTAGCCAGCAGCCAGGAGCCAGCAGCCCTTGCCTGTCCGTTTCCGGACACCTCGATCCGCCAGCGAACACGGCTGGACCCAAGCTGGTGCGGCCCGTCCCAATCCAGTTGTTTATTTCCAGCGACATAGCTTAAATGCGGTTGGCATACCCGTTGCGGGAACCTCGGGCGCATTTTCGCCGTAGTTGGATCAGCAGCGGTCTGCAAAGGAGGACGAGCATGAACCCGCGCTCACTTCGTCCGATAGGCTCCTCGAGATTTGTGGCCGCCCTCGCCGTTGCGTGCGTTGCTTTCGGCAGCGTTTTGCCCGCCTCATCGGAGGGCACGCCGCCGTGCAAGGACAGCGCCGCGCAGATGAAGTCTGACCGCGCCCGGGCGCGCGCCCTCACCGCATCGCTGCGCCGGCGAGACGTTTCCCCCGCCGCCGTCCGCGAGGCCCTTACGGCGACCGAGGAATTCAAGTCCGACTACGACCGCGCCAGCGTGCTGGTGGGGATTGCCCGCACGCGCATGCTCGACGACCGCATGGTGGAAGCCTACCTGGACGCAAGCGCCGCCATGCGCTCCGATTCCGACCGCGCCCGCACGTATCTGGCTGTGCTCGGCGCAGTGGAACTGAGCGAGCCGCGCCTGATCAGCCTGCTGCGCTCGGCAAGCAGCCTTCACTCCGACTACGACCTGGCGCGCGTGCTGATTTCTGTTCGCGGACGCTACTCCATCGAAGGCATCACCCGCATGGCCTACCTGCAGGCCGCCGACAACATCCAGTCCGACCGCGAGCGCAACCGCGCCCTGGCTGGCGTGCGCCGGTTCGCCGATATGTAGCCGCTCCAATTGCTGAAGTGCGGTTTCGCCGAATTTGGCCGCCAAATGGGTCTTCCAGTTCCGCAATTTCGGCAGTTCGGCACTTCCGCAATTCCAGCCCAATCCGCGCGAATACCAGCAGCTACAATTGCCCGTATGGCCCTGGTGCGCATCGGCAGCAGGTCCGACATGCCGCCTGACGGGATGGCGCGCGAGTTCACCGTAGGCGAAAAGGTGGTCTGCGTCGCCAATGTCGAAGGAAGGCTCTCGGCGATGGACAACGTGTGCCTGCATCGCGGCGGGCCGCTGGGCCAGGGCGTGGTGACGGGCGGCAAGGTGATCTGTCCGTGGCACGGCTGGGCCTGGGACCCGCAGACCGGCGAGGCGGCCCACGCGCCGCAGATTCGCGTGGCGATTTATCCGCTCAAGGTCGAAGGCGACGACGTATTCGTGGAGGTTTGAAAGCAGTTGTCCGTTGCCGGTTGTCAGCGCCCGCGTCCCGACGGGACGGGGTTTTTGTCTGGCTTGCTGTTCCGGGCGCTGAAGCGCCGCGATGTTCTCCTTGCCCCCGGCGACGGCCTTCGCCGGTGGACTACCAGGCCGCATTCGGAGGAAAGCCGTGAGCCGACATCGGAAAGCGGCGGAGAGCGGAAAGCGAAGGGCGGAGAGGGCAGAAAGCGGAAAGCGCTTTTCCTGAGGCCGGAGAACCGGGAACTGAAAACTGGTTACTCGTCCTTATACATGTACTTGATGCAGGCCTTGTAGATGAGCAGGTTGGGCTGGCCGCCGGTACGGTTCACCTTGATGCAGGCGCGGTCGTACCACTCGATGACGCCGTGGATCTGCTCGCCGTCTTTCAGCACGATGGTCATCGGCGTCTTGGCCTGCATCTGCTTCTGGTAGTAGAAGTTCTCAGCGTGGGTCTGGTCGGGAGGCGGGGACTTTTTGGGGCCGGCGGGACGCTCGCCACGTTCAGCCCGCTCGGGCCGCTCCCGGCGCTCAGCGGGCGCGGCATGTTCGCGCGTCAGCGACGGACGGATCAGCTTGCGGTTGGCAAACGTTTCGGGCTCGGTTGCCCGGCCGACCGCGGCGGCGTCAACGGATTCCTTCATCCCTCATTCACTCCCAACGGCGGCGACCAAGCCGCGAACACGGCAGCCTGCTGCTCCGCTTTCGCTTTTGCCGGAAACAGGACCGGGTGTTCCGTCCTGAAGTTGCAGTGATTGGCTCGGCTTGTTCTTTACCGTACCACAGACGGAAGCAGTTGTCAGTTGCCAGTGGTCAGTTGCCAGAAGGCATTTGGCACTTAGCACTTGGCATTCGGCCACGGAACGGTGCATCAAGGACCTGCCCGGCCAAATGCCAATACCATGGGCTGATTGCCCTTTTCCGGCAACCGGCAACCGGCAACTAGAGTTTCGGCAGCACAATCCCTTTTTGCGCCTGGTACTTGCCTTTGCGGTCGGCGTAGCTGGTCTCGCACGGCTCGTCGGACTGGAAGAACAGGATCTGGCACAGTCCTTCGTTGGCGTAGATACGCGCCGGCAGCGGCGTGGTGTTCGAGATCTCCAGCGTCACAAAGCCCTCCCACTCCGGCTCGAAGGGCGTGACGTTCACGATGATGCCGCAGCGCGCGTACGTGCTCTTGCCCACGCAAACGGTGAGCACGTCGCGCGGAATCTTGAAGTACTCCACCGAGCGCGCCAGCGCGAACGAGTTGGGAGGAACGGTGGCGATGTCGCTCTGAATGGTGACGAAGGAGCGTTCGTCGAACTTTTTGGGATCCACCACGGTGGAGTTCACGTTGGTGAAGATCTTGAACTCGTCGGCCACGCGCAGGTCGTAGCCATAGGACGAGAGGCCGTAGGAGATCACGCCCTCGCGCACCTGCTTCTCCGAGAACGGGTTGATCATGTCGTGCTGCAACGCCATCTGGCGGATCCAGCGGTCGCTCTTGATGGACATGGGTCTCCTGTCAGTGCCGAATTGCCGGGCTGCGGAATTGCCGAATTGAGGGGCGCTCAACCGTCTTCCTCGCGAAGGGCGACTCGGTGTGGGTGGTTGACCTGCATCTTACGGGCGCGGATCGCGAGAGGGAAGCCGTCGGTTGTGGAAAACACGGCCGTGAGCATTTAGCGCTTGCCATTTGGCCGTGCAACTCCCTGCCGGGCTGCTCAGGGGAAATGCCGACTGCTAGTGACTGAGTGCGCCGCGGCGCGAAGTGTGTTGTCGTTGACTTTTCCTCTCGCCCTCCTCTACCATCCCGCCTTCGACCCGTTGACGTTTGTGCGACAATGACTTAGCGGCAACCCGGGCCTGCGCTCGGGGCCGGATTGGGAGAGGCTGCGTGATCAAGCTCGACATCATCAACGAAGTTGTCGGCAAGACCGGCATCACCAAGACGAAGGCGGAGCAGGCCGTTGAAACCGTCTTTGAGAGCATGAAGAAGGCGCTGGCGCACGGCGATCGCATTGAACTGCGCGGCTTTGGCGTCTTCAACGTGCGGCCGCGCAAGACCGGCATCGGGCGCAACCCGCGCACGGGCGCCGAAGTCAGCATTCCTCCCGGCAAGGCCGTGCGCTTCAAGCCGGGCAAGGAGTTACAGTCCATCGATTAGTTGCCGAACTGCCGAACTGCGGAATTGCCGAATCGGCGCGTGCCCGCATCCAATTCGGCAATTCGGCACTTCTGCAATTCGGCAATTTCATGTCGGACCCCACGCCGCGTTTCCCGGTTTACGAAATCCAGCAATATCCCGAGATGGTGGTGGTATCACGGCCCAGGCCGCGGTACTGGTTGCATGGGCTGCTGCTCGGGCTGACGGTCCTGACCACGCTGACCGTGGGAGCGCGCCTGGAGCACAACTTCCTGCTCAATCTGCCGGCCTACGCGAGTGACGAAGACCTGTTTCCTTTCTTGTGGGCGCTGCGCAGTCCCGGCCGGCTGCTGATGGGCGTGCCGTTCTCGGCGTCGCTGCTGCTCATCCTGCTGGCGCACGAGATGGGACACTACGTTTCCTGCCTGCGCTATCGGGTGGCGGCCACGCTGCCATTCTTCATCCCCGCGCCCACGCTCATCGGCACGCTGGGCGCCTTTATCCGGATCAAGGGACCGATCCGCTCGCGTCGCGCGTTGTTCGACATCGGCATTGCCGGGCCGATCGCCGGATTCGTTGTCGCGCTGCCCATTCTGTTCCTTTCCCTGGCCATCTCGCGTCCGGCGCCGGGCATGGGAGACAGCGACGTGCAGTTCGGGTTCCCGCTCATCTTTGCGATGGCGCATCGGCTGCTGGGTGGCGCCGGGGCAGCTGTGCCGCTGGCGCAGTTCAACCTGCATCCCATGGCGCGCGCCGCCTGGGTCGGCATGTTCGCCACCGCGCTCAACCTGCTCCCCGGCGGACAGCTCGACGGCGGACACATCGTCTACTCGCTCTGGCCGCGCGCCCACCGCTACATTTCCTGGCTCACCGTCGGAATTCTGCTGCCCATGGGCAAGTCGCTGTGGGCGGGATGGCTGGTGTGGGCCGTGCTGCTCACCGCCAGCGGCATGCGGCATCCGCGCATCGGGCCCGCCTCTCCGCGCTTTCTGTTCGGCGATGAAGATGATCCCTGGCCGAAGCTGGGACGAGCGCGCTGGCTGTTGGCCGCGCTTGCGCTCGTGATGCTGGCGCTCACCTTCATGCCCCAGCCGATCGCGGGTCTGTAGGAGTTCAGTTCACGGTTTACAGTCCACAGTCCGGAGTGAAAGCGGGCTTGGTTGAACTGTAAACTGTAAACTGTGAACTTGTTCCACCATGCAATTCTGCTGCTCGCGTGCGTTGCCGCGCTGCATGCCCAGATTCCCGTACCCCCGGCCGCGTCGGCCCCGTCTTCCACCGGCTCCCACACCGATAGCGCAGATGTCGCCGAGCTCGCCTCGAACTTCGCCTACGATCCTGAAGAGCCGGCCGACGTGAAGCAGGTCTCGGCCGAGCGTCGCGATGGCGTGATGCTCTATGACATCACCTACGCCAGTCCGCGCGGCGGACGCGTGCCCGCCTACGTCGTCATCCCGCGCGGCAAAGGTCCATTTCCGGCCATCCTGTGGGCTCACTGGATGATGGCCGGCTCGCCGCTGCGCAATCGCAACGAGTTCCTGGAGGAAGCGCTGGTGATGGCGCGCGCCGGCGCCGCCTCGCTGCTGCTCGACGCGCCGCTGGTGCGTCCCCATGTGAAGGAAGACGACGACCCGATGAGCACGCAGGGCATCTACGCCTCGCAGCAGGAGGTGCTCGACTTCCGCCGCGGCATCGACGTGCTCACCGCGCGCTACAACGTCGACGCCAGGCGTATCGCCTTCGTCGGGCACAGCTTCGGCGCGCACGTGGGCGCCATTCTGCTGCCGCTCGACCGCCGCGTGAAGGCGGCGGTGCTCATGGCCGGCGGCTTCGCCGACGAAGAGTATGTCTTCCGCCCCGACGCCGGCCAGAAAATGCAGACCCTGCGCGACCGCTACGGCGACGAAAAGGTCCGCGAGTTCCTGCACAAATATCGGTGGGACGATCCGGTCTACTACGTTGGCCACTCCAGCCCGGCCTTCGTGTTCCTGCAGTTCGGCAAACAGGACCCGCCTATCCCGGAACCCCTCGCCCGCCACTACTTCCAGATGTTCGGCGATCCCAAGAAGCTCGCCTTGTACGACGCCGGACACGCCCTCGACGCCGCCGCGCGACGGGACCGGGCGCAGTTCCTGCGGGAGCAGTTGGGATTGGGTGACGTGGAGACGGCGGCGCTCGACAAGATCCCCCAACTCAACGGAAAGCCCAATTGAACGCCTTCGGACTGTGAGTGCTGTTTGCTGGACGCACGAGCAAGTCTTTTTCGCTTTCCTGAATCAAAGCAGCTCAACGAACATCCAAGCTCCAAACCAGTTGCTCGAACGTTCTTCCCGTGGGGACGCGTGGCCGCGACCCACTCCCGAACGATCCCGAACGATGAGGAGCTGCGATCATGCGGAAGAAGTGTGTGCTGTTGGGCCTCGTTTTGCCGATTGCGCTGTTGCTCGCCGGCTGTAGTGGCGCTGTTCACGTTGGGGGAGGCAATACCGGCGGCGGTCCGCAACACTCGCGGTTCGTCTACGTGGTGAACACGGTCTCGTCGAGCGTCTCGGGATTCTCGGTGAATCCGGTGAACGGCTCGCTGGCGCCGGTGGGGCCCGATGTTCCCGCCGAGGCCAACCGCACGCCCAGCTACGCCGCGGTCACGCCGTCTTCCAGCTTTCTTTATGTCGCGAATACCGGCGGCAACACGGTCTCCGGCTACAGCATCAACGGCATCACCGGAGCGCTCACGCCGCTGGACCCGCCCGCGTTCGTCACCCAGGGTGACACGCAGCCGTTCGGCATTGCCATCGATCCCGCTGGAACGCACCTCTACACCGCAAACCAGAGCAGCGTCTCGGCATTCAACATCAGCCCACTGACCGGCGCGCTCACGCCGGTGCAGGGGACGCCGGTAGCAGTGACCGGTTTCAACGCGCTCCCGGAACAGCTCAAGGTCACCGCGAACGGGAAATTCCTGTACGTGACGAATGGCCCGGCGAACAGCGTCTCCGGATACACCTTCAACAACGCCGGCCTGCCGGTTTCGATCGGCGCACCCTTTGCCGCCGGCAATTTTCCCCTCGCACTCGTAATCGATCCCTCAAGCCGCTTCCTTTACGTTTTCAATATCGGCTCGCACGATATTTCCGCGTTCAGCATCAGCGCGACGACGGGCGCGCTCACGCCGATTGCAATTCCCATCGTGCTGCCCACGAGCTGCCGCAGCGCCGAGCTGGCGGTGGACAAGGATTCCAGGTTCCTGTTCGCGACCTGTCAGGAGCTGAACACGGTCGCCCAATTCAACATTGACGCCATCACCGGCGCCCTCAGCCAGGTGAACACCACGCTGGTCACGAGCGGCGCTCCGCACGGCATCGCGCTCGACGCGTCCGGTTCATTCGCTTACGTCACGCTTAGTAACGTGGCGCAGGTCCAGACGGCAAACGTCGCCGCCAACGGCGCGATGACGGCCGCGACGGTTGCGCCGGCAACCACAGGCGCCAATCCCATCGGTGTGGTGGTGGCGGGGACGCAGTAAGCGCGTGGAAGCGTGTGTTTCTCAAGTTGGCCGCGCCGCTCACGCCGGCGCGACGGCCCTGCGGCGAAAAACAAGAAACGTGAAAACGGAAAACGGCAGTCAGAGCAGCGACTGCGCGTCCACGTCCACGACCAGGTTGCCGCGGGAGATCTTTTTCTCGGCCGCGAAGGCGACCAGCGACCGCAGGGCCGCGTTCAGCGCCTGCCGGCTCTCCGACTTCACCAGGAAGTGATAGCGGTAGTCGCGCTTCAGGCGCACGATCGGCGCCGGCGCCGGCCCGAGCACGCGCACTTTCGGCAGACGTCGCGCCTCGAACCATTTGCCCACAGCGCCCGTGATCGTCAGCGCTTCGTCGAGCTTGCCGCTGCGTACCAGCACGTTCGCAACCGACGTGAACGGCGGATAGTGCATCCAGCGCCGAAAACGGATTTCCTTCTCGAAAAATCCCGGGTAGTCGTGCTGCGCCGCGTACTGGATGGCGTAGTGATCGGGAAAGTAAGTCTGCAGGATGACCTTGCCCGGCGTGGTCCCGCGTCCGGCGCGGCCGGCGACCTGCGTGAGCAGTTGGAAAGTGCGTTCTGCGGCGCGGAAGTCGGGAAAGCCCAGCGCGTGGTCGGCGCCGAGAATGCCGACCAGCGTGACGCCGTGCACGTCGTGCCCCTTGGCGATCATCTGCGTGCCCACGAGGATGTCAATTTCTCCGGCATGCATACGGTTGAGCACGCGCTCGAAGTCGTTGCGCCCGCGCACCGTGTCGCGGTCGAGCCGCGCGATGCGGGCCTGCGGGAACAGCCCGTGCAGCAGCTCTTCCAGGCGCTCCGAGCCGGCGCCGAGAAATTGCACGTACTCGCTGCCGCACCTGGGGCACGTTTGCGGCACGCCGCGGGTAAAGCCGCAGTAGTGGCACTCGAGGCGCATCTTGCGCAGGTGGTGCGTCATTGAAATCGCGCAATTCTTACATTGCACCGTCTCGCCGCAGGCGCGGCACAGCACCACCGGCGCGTAACCGCGGCGATTGAGCAGCACCAGCGTCTGCTCGTTGCGCTCCAGGCGCGCGGCGATCTCGGCGTGCAGGCGCTGCGAGACCACCTGCTCGCTGCCCGCTTCGCGGAACGCCGCGCGCATGTCCACGATCTCGACTTCCGGCAGCGGACGCTGTTCCACCCGCTGGCGCAACTGGATGAGCGCGTACTTGCTTTCGCGCGCGTTGTGGAACGATTCCATCGCCGGCGTCGCCGAGCCGAGCACAACCGCCGCTCCGCCCAGCTTGCCGCGCATGATGGCCACGTCGCGCGCGTGGTAGCGCGGCGTTTCCTCCTGCTTGTAGGACGAATCGTGCTCCTCATCCACCACGATCAGCGCCAGGTCGCGCACCGGCGCGAACACGGCCGAACGCGTCCCGACGGCGATGCGCGCGTCGCCCGCGCGCAGCCGCCGCCACTGTTCGGCACGCTCGTCGTCGCTCAGCGCCGAGTGCAGGATGGCAACCTGGTCACCGAATGCTTCTGCCAGCTCGGCGGCGGCCGCAGGCGTGAGTCCGATTTCCGGGACGAGCAGCAGCGCGCCGCGTCCGGAATCAAGCACGTGCTGCATGGCTGCGAGATACACGGCGGTTTTTCCCGAGCCGGTCACGCCGTGCAGCAGCGAAACAGAAAATCCGGAACCGGCAGCCTTGGTGGTCCGCGCCAGCGCCTCCTGCTGCGCGGCGTTCAGCTCCAGCACGCGCGGCTTGCGCTTCAGCGACGACACTTCGAAACCGGCCGGCTCTTCGACAATGGCAATCAGCCCGCGGCGGACGAGTCCTTCGGCTGAGCTGCGCGGCACGTCCAGGCGCAGCACTTCTTCCCACGGCAGCCGTCCGCCGGCCTTGGCCAGCGTCTCGACCAGACGCCGCTGATTGTCGTTCAGCTTGCCTTCGGCGCTGGCCAGCGTCGCGAACTTCACCGTGCGCGCCGCGTCGCGCACGCGCGACACGTCTTCGCGCACGATCCAGCGCTTGCGCATCATGCCTTCGAGCAGCTTGCGGGTTGCGCCGGTGGCCGAGCGCAGCGCCTGCTCGCGCGAGGGGCCGCGATCCGCCAAGTGGTCGAGCACGCTGTACTCGGCGTCTTGCTCCTCGGCGGTGAGCCTGGTCCGGCGCGACGAGCCGCCGGTTGCGCCCGCGTGCAGCGCCATCAGGCCGTCGTCGGTGATCCGATACTGCTTAGCGCGGCTCACCTCGGCGCTCAGCGGCAGCATGGCGCGGAACACTTCTCCGATTGGCGCCAGGTAGTAATCGGCGATCCACGCCGCCAGCTTCATGAGCTGCGGAGCGAGCACCGGCGCGGCGTCGAGGACGTTGAGCACGTCCTTGATCGCGACCGGCGGCGGCGCATCGTGCAGCTTGACCACCACGCCCGGCAGCCGCTCGCTGCGGAAGGGAACCAGCACGCGCCCGCCCACGACCGGTTCGGCGCCGTTCACGCGGTACGTGAACACCGCGTCGAGCGGCACCGGAAGGGCGACGTCGCAGTAGGCGGGCATCGTTCAGAGATTAACGCGGGCGCGGAGAAAACACCTACCACAGACACAGAGGCACAGAGAAAAAAGAGAAGTCATGCTGAGCGGCGGACGCCCGCCAAAACGGGCCGGAGTCGAAGCATCCCTACCCGACCCGTGAATATCGGGCGAGGGTAGGGGTCCTTCGACTCGCCTTCGCAGCCGCTCAGGTTTCGCTCAGGATGACGATGGAAAAACGGCGTTAGCCGTCAGCCCTTCGCCGGCGCCTTCAGCCCCAGCTCGCGCATGACCATTTGCAAGTCCTTCCACGTCTCCGCCTTCTGCCGTGGATCGCGCAGCAGGTACGCCGGGTGATATGTGACGGCGAGCTTCACCGGCTCGGGCGGCGGACCCTGATCGGAAGAGTGAAGTGGCGGCGTGATCTCGTAGAAGCGTCCGCGCAGGTTGCTCATCGAGTCATTCAGGCCCAGCAGATACTTCGCCGCGGTCGCGCCGAGCGCCACAATCACCTTGGGCCGGATCGCCGCGATCTGCCGCATCAGGAACGGCCCGCAGGTGTCGCACTCGTCGCGCTCCGGCGTGCGGTTCCCCGGAGGCCGGCACTTGACCACGTTGGCGATGTAGACGTCCGAGCGCTTCAGCCCCATGGCGCCGATCATGTTGTTCAGCAGTTGCCCGGCGCGGCCCACGAACGGCTCGCCTTGCGCATCTTCGTCGGCGCCCGGGCCTTCGCCCACGAACATCAATTCGGCATGCGGATTTCCCACGCCGAACACGATGTTGGTGCGCCGCGCGTGCAGGCGGCAGCGCCGGCAGTCAGTGCCGATGTCGTCGCGGATGAGTTGGAGCACGCCGTCGGCCGTCGGCCGTGCGTCGTCGACTACCGGGCGGCTCACGCTTGTAGCGGCGGGCGCCTCGCCCGCCGGCACTGATTCCGGACGCGCAACTTCCCGGCGATACAGTTCGTAGATGCCAAGGTCGCGGTAGAAGCGCACGCGGGCGGCGATAGCGGATTTCAGATCAGAGTCCATGAAGTTGGATGCGAGGGCCTTTGGCACTTAGCGATTGGCATTTTGCCCCTCCACTCTTCGAGCGCGCGAGCACAAACCCGCACGGCCAAATGCTAATTGCTAAATGCTAATTGCTAAATGCTAATTGCCGCTACCTCGTGGCTGGCTGCTTCGTCTTGAGCCTCACCACCGCGTCGAGTACGCGCTGCGCGACCTCAAACTTGGTGTTTTCGGGGACCTCGGTTGTCCCCTCGGCTGTGATGATGGTGACCGCGTTGCGCTCGGAGTCGAAGCCAATGTCCTTGCGCGAAACGTCATTCACCACAACCGCGTCAATTTTCTTCGAGGCGAGCTTCTTGCGCGCGTTCTCGATTACGTTTTCGGTTTCGGCGGCGAAGCCGATCAGCAGCCGCGAGCCGGCCTGCGCCGCGGCTTCGGCCAGGATGTCTTCCGTCGGTTCCAGCTCAATGTTCAGCTCCGCGCTGCTGCGCTTCAGCTTGTGTCCGGAGACGGCGCGCGGCCGGTAGTCGGCCACCGCAGCGGCCTTGATGACGATAGTCGCTTCCGGAATGCGATCGAGCACGGCGCGGCGCATTTGCTCGGTTGTTTCTACATTCACAATCTCAGCGCCGCTGGGCGGCGCAATCGCCACCGGCCCGGAGACGACAATCACGCGCGCGCCGCGGCGCAGGGCAGCTTCGGCCAGCGCGTATCCCATCCTGCCGCTGGAGCGATTGCCGATGTAGCGCACCGGGTCAATCGGCTCGCGCGTCGGCCCGGCGGTGATCAGCACAGTCTCGCCCTTCAAATCTTGTCTGGCGCCGAGCGCTTCCATCACCGCGCCGACAATCGCTTCGTTGCCGGCCAGCCGTCCCGGCCCGATCATCCCGCAGGCCTGGTAACCCGAACCCGGCTCCACCACGCGAACGCCGCGCTTTTCCAGCAGCGCGATGTTGGCGCGCGTCGCCGGGTTCTGCCACATGTTGATGTTCATCGCCGGCGCTACCACGACCGGAGCGGTTGCGGCGAGAAAAACTGTCGTCAGGAAATCGTCGGCCAGTCCGTGCGCGAATTTCGCCAGAACGTCGGCTGTCGCGGGCGCCACCAGCAGCGCGTCGAGCGACTGCGCGATGGCGATGTGCTCCACCGCGGCGTCGGTGTCCGGGTCGCGGCCCGGAGCAGGGAACAGGTCGGTGATCACCTTCTCGCCCGAGAGCGCGGCAAACGTCAGCGGGCGCACGAACTCCTGCGCGCCGCGCGTCATGATCACCTGCACGCGCACGCCGCGGTCCTGCAAAAGGCGCAGAATTTCCGCCGCTTTGTAGGCCGCTATGCCGCCGCTGACGCCGAGCCCGACCTTCATGCAGTGATTGTACCTTTCAGAAGCAGCAATCCCAATTTACAGGATGATCCGACGCCGGCGACTGATTCATCGGCGCCCGGGCACACCACGACGCCAACGTAAGTAGCAGGAATACGAGAGAGGAAGGACTAGGTACTGCTAGCTCTGCGACATGGCGCGGTCGAGCATTTCGCTCACCACTTCGACCGGGCGCTTGGCCGGCTCCAGCGTCCACTTCACTTTGCCGGCCTTGATCTCTTCGCGCGCGATGCGGCAAGGCTTGCGCGACGAAATTTCAACCATGGGCCGTGCGCCCGACTGGATCTGGCGCGCGCGACGTGCCGCCACCAGGATGTAGCGGTAGTTGCTGTCGAATCCATCCATCAACTTCATGTTCTTCCTCGTCAACTTCAGGGTTCCTGGGGCCGGAACGATGCCAGGATGGCCCGAATCTGGGGCTGCGCGTTCGGCAGCAGCAGGCGGCGGGCTGTTTCCACCATGCTCTGCTGCTCGGGGGTGAGCGGTTTGCCGGAGCGTTGCAGGCGTTCAGACAACACTATGGCTTCCAGCAGGTCGGTGGATTGTTCCAGGCGATCGTTGACGAGAATATAGTCGTATTTCGAGTAATTCTCAATCTCTTTCGTCGCCGTGCGCAGCCGCCGCTCGATCACGCCGTTGTCGGCAACGTGTTCGGCCTGGCTGCGCTTGCGCAGCCGGCGTTCCAATTCGGCACGCGACGGCGGCAGCACGAAGATGCTCACCGCATCGGGAAACTTCTGCTTCACCTGTGCAGCGCCCTGCACGTCGATGTCGAGCAGCAGGTCGTGTCCGCTCGCCTGCGCCTGTTCCAGGAACCGGCGCGCCGTGCCGTAGTAGTGGCCAAACACCTCGGCGTGCTCCAGGAACTGGTCGCGCCGGACCATGTCTTCGAATTTCTCGCGTGTGACGAAGAAGTACTCGTGCCCGTCGCGCTCGCTGCCGCGCGGCGGCCGCGTGGTGTAGGAAATGGAAAAGTCCAGGTTGGGGACGCTCTTGCGCAGCTCGTTCACCAGCGTGGATTTGCCCGAGCCGGAGGGCGCCGAGATGATGAAGAGATCGGTCATGCTCGATTGCCGAATTGCCGAATTGCGGAACCGCGGAATTGAGATTCCCCGGATAGGGTCCCGGTTCGCCGCGCCCGAGGCGCGGCATTCGGTGGTTGCCTTGAAATTCGGCGATTCTGCGATTCCGCAGTTCGGCAATTATTCAATGTTCTGTGCCTGCTCGCGCGATTTCTCCACCTCCGACTTCATGGCCAGCCCAAGCTCGGTCAGCCGCAGCGCCTCGCCCACCACGCCTGAAGTCTTGGAGAGCAGCGTGTTGGCTTCGCGGTTCATCTCCTGCAACAGGAAGTCGAGTTTTTTGCCGATTTCGCCGTCGGCGGAGAGCAGTCCCAGGAAGTGATCGATGTGCGTGTTCATGCGCACCAGTTCTTCCTGGATGTCGCCGCGTTCGGCCAGCAGCGCGGCTTCCTGCAGCAGGCGATCGGGATCTGCCTGGACGACAAGCTCCTTCATCCGCGTCTGCAGCTTGTCCAGGTGCGCGCGCAGCACCACGCCGCGCAGCTTTTCGATTTGGCCCACGGCCTCGCGCAGCCGCGCCATGCGCTCGCGCAGCTCGCGTTCCATGCTGCGCCCTTCTTCTTCGCGCATGTGGTTCAGGCGCGCGATGGCATCGCTGGTCGAGGCCAGCACCGCGGACTCGGTACCCTCATCCATGGACGCGCCCGCCGGGCCCATCGCTCCGGGCAGCCGCAGGACCACGTTCAAGTCTGGCTCCGACGCCACCCCGAATTCCCTGGCCGCCGCGCGAAAAGCCGCAATGTAGCCGGCCACCAGCGGCCGATTCAGGGCGAATCCGTCCGCCCCAGCCTGCTCCAGCGAGAGCGTGAGTTCCACGTGGCCGCGCGCCAGCTTCTCTTTCAGCAGGCGGCGCAGCTTCATCTCCAGGCCATCGCTCTCGGAGGGCAGCCGCAGATGGAGATCGAGGAAGCGGTGGTTCACCGACTTGAGCGACACGGTGTAGTTCAGCGCCGCGCCGCCGGGTGAAGTCGCAACCTGTCCCTTCACCTGCGCGAACCCGGTCATGGAACGGATTGCCATCAGCGTTTTCTTTCCCCGACGGGCGCATTCATCGGCGGCGCGGGTACGCCGAGTGTGTCGCCATTCTTCGGCGCATCCATCTCCACGAACTGCAAATCATAAAGCCTGCGATACGTGCCGAAGCGCGCGAGCAGGTCTTCGTGGCTGCCCACGTCGGCAATGGTGCCGCCTTCGAGCACCACGATGCGATCGGCGCGGCGCACTGTCGTGAGCCGGTGCGCTATGACGAACACGGTACGGCCCTCCATCAGGTTCTGCAGCGCCGACTGCACCAGCGCCTCCGATTCGGTATCGAGCGACGAGGTGGCTTCGTCCAGAATCAGAATCGGCGCGTTCTTCAGCAGCGCGCGCGCAATCGCCAGCCGCTGGCGCTCGCCACCGGAGAGGCGCACGCCGCGCTCGCCGATGACCGTGTCATAGCCCTGCGGCAGCGCGGTGATGAAGTCGTGCGCCAGCGCCGCGCGCGAGGCCGCCAGCACCGCGTCGGAGGAAACATGCGGCTGCCCGTAGGCGATGTTGTTGCGCACCGTGTCGTTGAACAGGATCGTTTCCTGGGTCACGATGCCGATCTGCGCGCGCAGCGAGGCCAGCGTCACCTCGCGCACGTCGTGTCCATCAATCAGCAGCCGCCCGGAGCTCACGTCGAAGAAGCGCGGGATCAGGTGCACCAGCGTGCTCTTGCCGGCGCCGCTGGAGCCGACCAGGGCCACCACCTCGCCCTTGCGGACGTTGAGGTTCACGTCGCGCAGCACGTCGCGGCTCTCGTCGTCGGAGTATGCAAAGCCCACGTTCTCGAACACCACGCTGGCGCCAAACGCGGGCAACGTGTGCGCTCCCGGGCGCTCCTTCACGTCGTCGCGCTCGTCCATCACTTCGAAGATGGACGACGAGGCTCCCAGCGCCTGCTGGAAGTTGTTGTAGAAGAGCGCAAACTTGCGCACCGGTTCATAGAGTTTGAAGACGGCCACAATGAACGCCAGGAACGTGCCGGTGGTGAACACGCCGCTGCGGATCTGGTCGCGCCCGAGCAGCAGGAGCACGGCAATGGCCGCCGCGCCCAGCACGTCCATGAGCGGCGAGCTGATGGCCGCCGCCGACACCGAGCGCAGGTTGGCACGGAAGAGCCGCCGCGCCGCGCCGCGGAAGCGCACCGTCTCCCACAGCTCCATCCCGAAGGCCTTCACGATGCGGTTGCCGGTGATGGTTTCGTGCAGGATGTTCTGAATCTCAGCCAGCCGGTCCTGCCCGCGGCGCGTGGATTGCCGCACCCGCGTCCCGATGCGCCGCGCCGACACCAGGATCACCGGCACGAACAGCAGCAGCACCCACGCCAGCTTGCCGCCCAGCAGCACCACCACGCCGGCCGTGAAGATCAGCGTGAACAGTTGCTGCAGCAGCTCCGCCAGCACCTGCGACATGGCGAACTGCACGCGCTCAATGTCGTTGACGATGGTGGAGAGCAGTTGCCCCGTCGGATTGCGATGGAAGAACGCCACCGAGCGCCGCAGGATGGCGCCGTACAGGTCGTCGCGCAGGTCGGTGATCGTGCCGAAGCCGGCGTAGTTCACCAGGTAGGTGCCGGCGTAGTCGAAAACGCCCTTGAGCACGGTGGAGGCGACCAGCGCGAACGCCACCACCGTCCATGCGTTGTGGAAGCGATCGGGCACCAGCTGCCGCAGGTCGAGCGAAACGTTTGTCCCCGGCAGCGTGAAAAGGCGCAGGGAAGTCGCCTTCGACGCCGGGTTGAGCACCTGGTCAAGCACCGGGCCGATCAGCAGCACGCGAAATGCATCGAGCAGCCCCACCAGCGACATCAGGAACACAGAAGCCGCCAGGTGCAGCATGTAGGGCCGGACGTAGCGCAGCAGGCGGGTTAGCTGGCGCATGAAGCCTCGCGCCGGGGAAAGGATGTCGGCTGACGGAGCAAGTCACAATTCTACTGGAAGCGAGCGCGCCCATGAACGCAAAGCCCCATTTGCGGCAGCGCAAGCAGAGAAAGGCAGCCCGTTGCGGGCTGCCTCGATTGCCGGACCGGATCGTCTACTTGTGGGCGTACGCCGTGACGTTGGCGTAGTAATCGCGGTGCATCTTGCCGTCACTGACGGCGGCAACCTGGAGCGTGATCGTCTGGCGCTCCTGCTCGGTCCGCTTCTCATTGGCCGCGTTGAGCGCCGCGCCCACCTTGTCCACGCCGTCGGGGCCGCTGGTCGTGTACCAGACATAGCGTCCGTTGGGATCGGAGGTGTGCACCTGCTCCACGTCGAGACCGTACTGCGTGATGGCGCCGTTGGCGACCAGCTCGTCGAAGATCGGCTTCTGGTTCTTCTCCCAGAGCTGCCGCCAATCGTTCCCTTTTCCGGGCAGCACAAGGTTGTAGCTCACCACCAGGAATCCGGGTCCAGTCTTCACGCTGCTGCCCTTGTGGATGAGCGAGCGCAGCAGGTAATCGCGGTGCTTGGCCTGGAGCTGTCCTTGCGTCGGGGTCAGCTTCAGCAGCTCGACGCGCGCTTTGTCGAGGTTGGCAATCGAACTGGCCGTCCACCATGTGCCGTGGGTCGGTCCGTCGATTTCGTGGACAAACGTCTCGTACGTTCCGTAGCCGATCAGCGTTCCGCTCGAGACCAGCCGGTCGAGAATCGGTTGGGCGCTCTGCGCGAAGGCCCTGTAATCGGCCCACTGCGCGCGCGGGATGTTCCACTCCGCCACGTAAGTGAACACGGGCGGCGCGCTCGGCGGCGCCATCTGTGCGGCGGCGGCGCTCGCGAGCAGCAAAACAACGGCAAACAGACTCAGCCTCTGTCGGATCATCTGTCCTCCTGAATTTTTGGACTGGAAACGTGGGCCTGTGGACCTAAGGAGTGGAACGGACATCTGGGACGGAAAGGTCGCGGCGTGAATCTATGCCCTTGCCCACACATTGTCAAACGACGGTGCGGCTGGTTGCGGCAGGTCAAAGCGGGCCGATCAGCAGCTCACCCCTTCGGCGAATCGCGATGCACGACCTTCAGGTTGTAGCCCGCCTTCTTCAGCCGCCTGGCCACTTCTTCGGCGATCATCACTGAGCGGTGCTGTCCGCCAGTGCAGCCGAAGCCGATCGTCAGGTAGCTCTTGCCCTCGCGGATGTAGTGCGGCAGCAGGTACACCAGCAGGTCGGAGATGCGCGAAATGAACTCCTGCGTCTGCGGAAACGAGCGGATGTACTTGGCCACTTTCGGATGCCGCCCGGTCAGCGGGCGGAATTCCGGCACAAAGTGCGGGTTGGGCAGGAAGCGCACGTCGAACAGCAGGTCGGCGTCGTTGGGAACACCCTGCTTGTAGCCGAAGCTGACGCACGAGACGAGGATGTTCCGGTCGGTCGCCTCGCGCTGGAAGCGTTCGAGCACGTGGGCGCGCAGCTCGTGGACGTTGAAGCGCGAGGTGTCAATCACCACGTCGGCCACGCCGCGGATGGGCGCCAGGCGCTTGCGCTCGGCGGCCAGCGCCGCGCGCACGGTGTCGCCCGAGCGCCCCAGCGGATGCGGACGCCGCGTCTCGCTGAAGCGGCGCAGCAGCGCATCGTCGGAGGCTTCCATGAAGACCACCGTGGTCTTCAGCGTCTTCTTCAGCGATTGCAGGTATTGCGGCAGCCGCCCCAGGCGCGTGCCCTCGCGGATGTCCACCACCAGCGCGGCGCGGTCAATCTCGGCCGAGTGCCGCACCAGTTCGCCGAAGCGTGGAATCAGCTCGACGGGAAGATTGTCTACCGCGTAGTAGCCCAGGTCTTCAAATGCTTTTAAGACGCTGGCCTTGCCCGAGCCGCTCATGCCGGTGATGACCACCAGCTCGGTGCGCCGGCCGGCGCCGTTGGCAGGCGATTTGCCGGTGGCGCGCCGGGCGCGCTTTCGGGAACGCGCCGCGGTATGCGTGCGAGCTGTGCGTGCAGGCATGAACGAGCTTCCATCGTATCACCGCCCATCCGCGGGCCCGCAGCAGCGGAGCGGGAGAATCCCACGCCGCGGATCCGGTCAGTGCGGCGGCAAGCAATGCCGCGACGCAAGCGGAGAGCACTCGCCAGCCACAGCCGGGACAAACTCCCGCTGCTCGCAGCACATCTCACAGGGTGTTCCCCGGAAAGCGGTCACCATGCTTCGCCAAGCCGCTCTGCTGGCCCTGCTGGGGCTGGCCGGAGTATGGGCCGGATGCGGCAGCAGCAACTCTGTCAGCTCCACGCCTCCGCCCACTCGCACCACGCCCAGCCCGACGCCCACGCCGAATCCCTCCACCGCGCCGGAGGCGTTCTTTGCCACGCTCTTCAACAGTGTGGGCGCGGTCCGCACGCCCGCCGGCCAGGTGACGGTGGACGCGGCGGCAAACCATGGCGCCGGAAACGTTCAACTGACCAACGGCGTCGCCCTCACGACGACCCAGGTTCTGCAGTTCTGTCCGTTCGCAGGGGCGTTCGGCGACTGCATCACCATCCCGGTGACGCCTGCGCCGGCGGGCTCGAACTTCCAGTTTCCCAGTACCGGCTCGTTTGCGGGCATCTTTCACGTGATCGAAGGCGGGCAGGAGACCTTCGTTGGAGCCATGGGGGGCACCGCCGGCGTCAGCTTCCGGGCGGCGCTGTTGCCGGCATCGTCTATCACGTTCGGCATCGGCCAGATCGTGGGCGCTGCGCCCATAAGCAGCGGTTCGGTCTCGATTACCGGGCAGACGATGCAGGTCATCATTGACGGCACTACGCCGAACCAGACCTTCGGTGTGTCGATCTGCTCGATCCTTGGAACAATCAACTGCCAGACGCTGGGCTCAGTTACATCGAACGCCACGGGCAGCGTGTCGGGCAACGTAACCAGCGTGCCCTCAGGATTCGCCGGCGTGGTGCTGATCAGCGACAGCGCCGGGCCGGAGTTCATTTCGGGATTCCGGGTCCAGTAGGGCTTCGCGTCTCGCACCCACGCCGACCAGTCACTGTCGTAGGCCCCCACCCCCGGGTGGCGCTGTGGTTTTTCAGTGGCTTGCGGGGCAGGTTCCGTGTAACTGGTGCAGGTGCTCGGGTTAAGACCGAGGTCTTAACTTGTTTGTTTTCAGTTATGGTGATTGGATTGCGCGCTATCGCGCTCCGGCGCCCTTGAAAGCGATGTCAAGATGGCGGCGGGCGACGGCGCCCGCCGCTACAGCGTGAAAAGCTCTCCCTACTTTGAGAATAGCAAATTGGGGTGGGGGAATGAGAAAGCGCGGGAAGTTTTTATTGTGAGCGGATGGAATGGGTTGCGGGGAATTGGGGCGGCGCGAGGGCTTGACATGGAATGTGCGATCGCACAAGGCGTCGTCTCGTCGGGTGGTCCAACTCCCAGGCGCTGGGCTCAGGTACATCGAATACGGCGGGCAGCTTGGTCGCCGATGTCGCCCCGGCGCCATCCGGTTTCGCCGGCGTCTTGCTGGTCAGTGACAGCGCGGGTCCGGAGTTCGTCTCCGGCTTCCGCGAGACCGAAACCTCTCGCAATGAGAAAGGGGCGCCTAGCGGCGCCCCTTTGTTTTCATTCACGCGGGCGAGGCCGCCCGCGTCCACATCGGCAAATCTACGGCGCCTCGATCAGCTCCATCTTGCCGTCTTTGGTGCGGTGCAGGACCTTGATCTTGCCTTTTTCGTCGCGGAAGACGAAGACCTCGCGGTCGCGGAACTCGGCCTCCTTGATGGCCTCTTCCAGGCGCATGGGGCGGAGCGCGACGGCGTCCTGCGCCGGCACGACGTGCGCTTCGGTGGTGCGCACCAGGGCGGGATAGGTATGCACGACCACCGGCACGGCGGTGGTGGC
This sequence comes from Terriglobales bacterium, assembly GCA_035651995.1. NCBI lineage: Bacteria > Pseudomonadati > Acidobacteriota > Terriglobia > Terriglobales > Terriglobales bacterium. The sequence goes on from DASRER010000021.1 coordinate 71,158, forward strand.
GCTGGCGCCAACGGCCACCTGCAGGGCGCGTTCGCGCGGCTGCGCGGCGGCCCATTTGCGCCGCTGATGCCGCTTGCGCGCGCGCCAGCGCGCCTTGTACTTGATCGCCTGCCGCTCGATGCGGCCCAGCGCCTCGCCGACCACCATGGTCATCTCGGTGCCTTCGGCCGCGCCCACAATCGAGTGGTCGCGCACCAGCACGGTGATCTCCGCGATCTGACGGTACTTTTCCGCCGTCAGGATGACGTGGCTTTCAAAATTCTCGCCAAAGATTTTTTTGATTTTTCCCAGGCCGTGTTCCACCTGTTTGCGGATTGCGGGAGTGATTTCGTACTGCCTTCCGGTGTACTCAACGTTCATTGTGCTCCCTCCTTAGGGAACGCCGGACTCGAACGTCCCGGACCCCGGCAGGGCGCCGGAACCGGGATACAGACTTCACTCATCGCTTGGGGGAACTTTGGGGCGCGCTCCGGCTGCCCGTCTTTTACTTCCTGATCCTCCTCTGGTGCGTGCTCGGAATCTTCATGTCCTCCCGGTATTTCGCCACCGTGCGCCGCGTCACCTGGATGCCCTGCGACTGCAGGATGCGCGTGATCTGCTCGTCGGTCAGCGGGCGCGACGGGTCTTCGTCTTCGATGAGCTTTTTCACCCGGCGCTTCAGGATCAGCAGGCTGGTGCCGCCGCCTTCCGGGCCGTTCACGCTCTCGCTGAAGAAGTAGCGCAGCTCGAAGACGCCCTGCGCCGTGTGCGCGTATTTGTTGGCCACCGCGCGGCTCACCGTGGAAGGATGCACCCCGATCTCTTCCGCCACTTCCTTGATCATCATCGGTTTCAGGTGATCGATGCCATGGTCCAGGAAATCGCGCTGCCTGCCGAGGATCGCGTAGCAGACCTTCAGGATGGTCTGCTTGCGCTGCTCGATGTTCTTGATCAGCTGGATGGCTGACTTATACCGCTCTTTGACGTAATTGCGCACGTCTTTTTCGGCCGCTTCGCGCGCCAGCAGGCGGCGGTAGGTCGGGTTCAGCCGCAGGGTGGGCACGTCCTCGTCGTTCATCACGACGATGTACTCTTCCCCCTGCTTCACGAAGGCCACGTCAGGCTCGATGAGCCGCGCGGAAACCTTGTTGTAGCGCAGGCCGGGCTTGGGATCGAGCGTCTTGAGGAAGTCGAGGGCCCGGGTCACCGCTTCGATCGGCCGCCCGATGGCCTTGGCGATCTCCTTGTGCTGCTTGTTCTGGACTGCCTTGAGGTGGCTGCCGACGATGGCAATGGCGTCGTCCAGCACCTGGCCGGTGTCGCCGTTCAGCGACGCGCCCATTTCGCGGCCGTCCTCGTGCGCCACTTTGAGGTACTGCAGTTGCGCCAGCAGGCACTCGCGCAGGTCGCGCGCCGCCACACCCACCGGGTCCATCTGGCGAACCAGATTGATCGCTTCCTGCAGGTGCTTCACGGTGAAGGGCGGCGTGCGCGGCGCCATCTCAATGAGCACGCCGCGCTGGGGCGCTGCCGGACGATCTGTTTCGGCTCCGGCGCTCGGCCAGTCCACCGGCGCAGCGGCCGCAACTGGTTCCGGCGCTTCCGCCACGGCGGTCTCGGCGGTTGTGGCGACTGCGGCAGCCTGCAATCCGGGTCCGGCAGCGCCCAGTTCCGCCTCGCCCGCCTCGGCGGCAGCGGCCACCGATTCCGCCACGGTTTCGCCCCTGGGTTTCTCCTCTTTCTCCTCTTCGTCGTCCGCCACCGGCTCGGGCGGTTCGGCCACGCGCTGTCCCGCAGCGGCGGCCATCAGCTCTTCGTTGCTGGCGGTCAGGTATCCGTCTTCGTTCAGGTTGCCGATCACCAGTTCGGCGGCGGCATAGACCTCGGGCTTTACGTGCAGCGACCCGAGCTGCCACATCAGGTGCTCGGTCAGCGTGGTGGGCTTGGAGAGGAAGTTCTCAAACGACGGCCGCTCCACATACTCCGACTCCGGGCTGCGATAGCCGGGATCGAGGTACTCCTGGAAGAACGATCCAAAATCAATCTCTTCAAAGGGATCGCTGCTCTTGGTTTCGCCCGGGGGCGGGGTTTCGTCGTGGCTGGCGCCGGGGGCGGTCGCGGCCCGGTCGCGGTCCTCTTCGCGCCCGGCCACCTCGTCGAGCAGCGGGACAGCCGAGTCCAGCTCCTCCAGGACCGGGTTTTCCATCATCTCCGCGTTGATCATGTCCTTCAGCTCAAGCTTGTTGAGCGCCAGGACGGAGACCATCTGCACCAGGCCAGGAGTCAGGATCTGCTTCTGGCTGACGCGAAGATTCAGTTTGGGCTGGAGCAATACCATTGCCAGAGGCCTACAGTACCACGGTTACGTTAGCACTATTTCCTCAGACGCCACGCCGTCAGATTACTTTTGTTACCGGCGCCGCGCGCCAACTTCGGCCTCGATCGGGCCCAATTGCCACTAAACCAGCGAAAAACTCTCGCCCAAATAGACCCGCTTGACTTCCGGGTCGTTGCCCAGTTGTTCGGGCGTCCCGGTGCGGAAAATTCGCCCGTCGTTGATGATGTAGGCGCGATCGGTCACGCTCAGCGTCTCGCGCACGTTGTGGTCGGTGATGAGGACGCCGATGCCCGACGTCTTCAGCTCCGAGATGATCTTCTGCAGGTCGAGCACGGCGATCGGGTCGATGCCCGAAAACGGCTCGTCCAGCAGGATGAAGCGCGGCGAAATGCACAGCGAGCGCGCAATCTCAACCCGCCGCCGCTCGCCGCCGGAAAGCGAGTAGCCGCGACTTTTGCGCAGGTGGTCGAGCCCCAGTTGCTCGATCAGCCTGTCCATGATGCGGCGGCGCTCACGCCAGCTCATGGGTTGGGCTTCCAGCACCGCCAGGACGTTTTCCTCGACCGTCAGCTTGCGGAAGACCGAGGGCTCCTGCGGCAGGTAGCTGACGCCGTAGTTCCGCGCCCGCAGGTACATGGGCACGTCGGTAATGTCGTCGCCGTCGGCCATGATCCGCCCGGTGTCGGGCCGCGTGAGGCCGACGATCATGTGGAACGTCGTCGTCTTGCCGGCGCCATTGGGACCCAGCAGCCCGACGACTTCCGCCTGGTTGATGTGGAGGGAAACCCCGTTGACCACCCGGCGGCCCCGAAAAGACTTGCCAAGCTCGTCAGTGGCCAGGGTCAGCATTCAAATCTACTTGCTAACTCGCGTCTGGGTGACCGTTCTAGACGTGCCGTTACTCTCAACCACAACCCTATCATCGCGTTGGAAGAAGGTCAACGAATCGCCCGTAATCGTGCCGTGTTCGGCATCAAAAATGCTAGGCGGCCCGCCGGTCAGCACGAACTTGCCCTCCGCCGCCGAGTACACCAGCCGCGTGCCGGTCGCTTTGCGGCCCGGTTCCTCGATGGTCACGCGCCCTTCCGCGACGATCTGCTGCACCTGACTGGGCCCCTGCGCCTGTCCGGAGCCGCCGCTCTGGCCCGCCGGCGGGTTGCGCGGGTGCAGGATGACGTCGGCATGGTCGGCCGTGAGTGTGGTTTCAGCGCCGCGCGCCACCACGCCGCCGGAGAAGCGCGCCCGGCGGTCGCTATCGGAGTAGGTGAGCCGCGCCGCGCTCACGTTCACCGGCGCGGCCCTTCCCTTGCTGTCGATCTGGGTGAAGACGGTGGAAACCGGCTTCAACGTACTTCCTTCCGCCAGCATGCTGCGGCGGTCGCGGTCGAATTCGATCGTTGGCGCTTCCACGATGTTGGCGTCCTGCCACAGCCGGGCGCCGCCGGTGTAGCGCGCAACAGCGGAGGCGCCGCCCGCCGCCCGCCGCGCCGACATCGCCGCGGCCGTGACGTGCACCGGGCTGCCCGAGGCGAGCATGGCGCCGCCAGGCGACTGCTTCGATTCGGTGTAAGTGGTCTTCACGTCGCCTTCGGCGCTCACCTCGCCCGTGCGCCGCAGCACGCGCATGCTGTTGGCGGTGAGCGCCAACCCGCTTTCCGAGTAGCGCGGACTGCCGTTGAGCACCAGCAGGTCGTCGGCTGCTGTGTAGCGCGCGCTCTCAGCCCGCGCCTCGCGCCCCGCTTGCTGGTAGTGGAAGTCCCCCTGCTGCACGATGGCGGCAACGCCGCGCCCGCCCGGAGCAAACGTCACGTCGAGCTCGCGGCTGGTGGTCACCTGGTCGGGCTGGCCCGCCGTGCGCGAGACCAGCTTCGCGCCGGGCGAGCCGTGCATTGACTTCAGATGATTGCTGCCGTCAAAAACCGTCTCAAAGCGGCCGGCAGTGACGACGCTGGTTGTCGGCTGCGCTTCAGCCGGCGCCGGCGCCTGCACCAGCGTGATCTGTGCCGCGCCGCTGGTGATCGCGCGCTCCAGGATTCGGCCATCCTTCACATCGGCATCCACCGCGTCAGCGGCCAGGTCAAACGACTGGCTGTCGGCCGCCGTTTGCGCCCGCCCGCGCGGCGCGGCCTTGGGCGGCAGTTGCGCGATGCGCACGTGTTCGGTGGCTTTCACGTGCGCGACGCGGTTCTGCCCGACGAAGTCCGCCACAACGCGTCCCGCTTCGGCGTGCATCGGGCGGTCGCCCGCGGCATCCAGCACCGCGTTGCCGGTGAAGATTGCCTGCCGCACCCGGTCCTCGCCCGCCATCAACAGCTCGGCGTTGTTCGACTGGAAGCGTCCGCCGCCCGGGCCCGCGCGCGCCAGCACGACGCCGCCGGAAGCAAAAACGTGTTCCACCGTGTTGTCGCGCCGGAACAGCGCCCGGACGGTGCCCGCCTGCAGCGTGGAATCGCCCTGCTCGCCGCGCACGGTTTCGAACACCGCCTGCGCCGGCTCCTTGCTGATCACGCCGTGCTCGGCGGTGAATACGGCCGGATTATTGCCGCTGATGCTCGCCGCCACGCGCGAACGCAGCGTGAGCGTTCCGGCTTTCGTGTCGTACACGGCGCCAACCGCGGCGCCGTTGGCCTGTGGGGTGTTGAACTCAATGGTCTGGTCGGTGGTCGCGATGCCGGTCTTCTGGTTGAACGTCAGGCCGCTGGTCTTCAGGTGGATGGGGTTCTTCAGCTCGCGCGGCGGCGCCTGGTCAGGATGCGCCGCGCCCTCCGTGTCGGCCTGCAGGTCAATCTGCACCTCGCCCGGCGCGCTGACGGCGCCGGTCTGCGGGTCGTACTGGAAGACGGCGCCGTAGATCTGGTCGTAGCGGTTCGACTCGCGCCCGTAGAGCACGATGCTCACGTCGTGCAGCTCGGCGCGCCCGCCTTCCTTGTATTGCAGCGTCTTGGCCGCGCGGATGGTGAACAGCGTGCGCCCGCCCTCGCTTTTCGAAAGGGTGAATTCTTTCGTGCTCTGCTGGATCTCGACGCCCAGCTTCTGCGGCAGTTCGGCCAGCGCGCGCTGCGCCCGCATGCGCGCGTAGAAATAGAAGCCGGCCAGCACCAGAACCAGCAGCGCCGCCGTGGACGCCATCCACCAGCGCAGCCGCCGCACGTTGAGGGGCATGGCAGTATGGTAATTGACGCTGCTGAAAAGGCGCTGCTCGCAGGTAGCTGCTGGCTGGAGCCAAAGCAACACAGTCTGCGTGACTTCGTGTCTGCGTGGCGCATCACGCATCTCCGCGCCCCGATCGTGCCGGCAGCCAGAAGCCAGCAGCCGGCGGCGTTTTACCCGGCAGCGCCTTTCTGTATCCTTGAGCTTCCGCGATGAGCGTGATCTACGGCATCAACGCGGTGCTCGAGGCCATTCGCGCGCGCGGCGAAGCGATTGAGTACATCGCCGCCGCCCGCGAGCGCCATGATGGCCGCATCCAGCGGGTGGTGGACGCTGCCCGCGCCGCCGGCGTTGCCGTGCGCTTTCTGCCGCGGGAGCAGGTGGCGCGCCTGGCCGGCGGAGAGCAGCACCAGGGCGTGGCTGCCGTCGTCGCGGCGAAGCCGTACGCCGATCTCGGCGAGCTGCTCGCCGCGCCCCGCGGCCGCCATCGCTTTCTTGTTTTGCTCGACGGCGTCGAAGACCCGCACAACCTCGGCGCTGTCCTGCGCACCGCCGACGCAGCCGGGGCCGACGGCGTGGTGATTCCCGAGCGCCGCGCCGCCGGCGTGAACGCCACCGTGATGAAGGCATCGGCCGGCGCCGCCGCGCACGTGCCCGTCGCGCGCGTCACCAATCTGAACCGCGCGCTGGAGGAACTGAAGCGCCAGAACATCTGGACCGTCGGTCTGGACGAGCGTGCCAGTCAGGGCTACGACGAGCTCGACTACAACATGGACTGCGCGCTCGTCCTGGGCGCCGAGGGCCACGGCCTGCACGAGCAGTTGCGCAAGAAATGCGACTTCCTCGTTCGTATACCGATGGCCGGCCAGGTGCCGTCGCTCAACGTTTCCGTGGCCGCCGGCGTGGTGATGTACGAAGTCGCGCGCCAGCGACGGACGAAGGTCCCCAACGCAGAGGACGCAACGCGCGCAAAGGGCGCGGAGTAGTGGCATTCGTTGTTTCGTGACCGGGGTTTTGAAGGGGCACGGCTTCAGCCGTGCCGGAAGCGCTCATTCAGAATTTGTCATCCCGAGCGCGCCGAACCGAGCCGCGCGAGGGAGGCGCAAGCGAGGGGACCTGCTTTTGCCAATGCGAACGTTAGCGCTCGCGCTTCTCCTGACCGCGCCCTCCTTCGCCCTCGACCGTAACGCCTTTACCTTCACGCGGTACGACCTGGCGGTCACCGTCACGCCGGAAAAGGGTGAGCTGCGCGCTTCCGGCCGTATCACCGCGCGCAACGACTCGACCGCGCCACAGCGCAACTTCACCCTGCAAATTTCCTCGTCGCTTGCCTGGACCTCGATCACCGCCGGCGGCAAGCAGGTCACCGCCGTCCGCCAGCCCTACCAGTCCGATATTGATCACACCGGCGAGGTGAACGAGGCCATCCTCAGCCTGCCGGGCGACGTCGCCCCGGGGCAGAGCATCACCGTGGACGTCGCTTACGAAGGCCAGATCTCGAGCGACGCGACGCGCCTGATGCGCATCGGCGTGCCGCAGGCGGTAGCGCAGCGCAACGATTGGGACCAGATCAGCGCCACGTTCACCGCCGTGCGCGGCCTCGGCTACGTCGCCTGGTATCCGGTCGCGATGGACGCAGTCAGCCTGAGCGAGGGCAGGGAAGTGTTCGACGCGCTCGCCGACTGGAAGCGCCGCCACGCCGCGTCGAGTATGGCGGTGCGGATCGAGTTCCCCGCCGGCTTCAGCGTCGCGGCTGACGCTGAGGGCATGGAAACTGTGCGCCCGGCGCCAACGCCGGCAGTGAACCTGCAATGGCCCTCGCTGGCCCAAGTCGTCCCCGCCTTTAGCCTCGCCAGCTACGAAGTCCTCGAGCAGCCGCCGCAATCCAGGCCGGTGGTCATCTGGTATCTGCGCCCGCACGGGCAGGTCGCTCGCGAGCTGGCCGCCGCCGCCTCGCGCACCGCGCCCCTCCTCCAGGACTGGTTCGGCGCGCAGCGCCACCCTGTCCGCGTGGCCGAGCTGCCATATGCCGAGGCGTCGCCGTGGGAGGGCGGCGCCATGCTGTTCACGCCGCTGCGTCCGGCGGCGTCGCAGGAGCTGGAGCTCGTCATGGCCCACCAGCTCGCGCACGCCATGTTCGATTCGCCGCGCCCGTGGATCTACGAAGGCCTGGCGCACTTCGCCCAGGCGCTCGTCCGCGAAAAGCAGGCGGGACGCGAAGCCGGCATCGCGCTCATGAACGCGCAACTGGGCCCGCTGGTCGAGGCCGAGCGCGAGAACACCGCGCCGGAAACCAGCTCCAGCCGCGCCGGCCGCGCGCAGGCCGCGCCGCCCGGCCAGGGCGATCCGCTGGCCACCTCCAACGACGAAATCATGTTCCGCACCAAGGCCATGTTCTGCTGGTGGATGCTGCGCGACATGATAGGCGCCGAAAATCTTCAGCACGCGCTGGCCAGGTACCGCGTGGCGGCCGACAAAGAGCCCGCCTACCTCCAGCGCCTGGTGGAAGCCGAAGCCAGGAAAAGCTACGAGTGGTGGTTCGACGACTGGATCTATCGCGACCGCGGCCTGCCTGACTTCCGCGTGGAATCCGCGTATCCTCGCGAGACCGTCGCCGGCGCTTATGGCGTGACCGTGACGGTCGAGAACGCCGGCGCCGCTGCCGCAGAAGTACCGGTCATCGTCCGTGCCGAAAGTGGCCAGCGCGTTTCGCGCACTCAGGTTGCCGGACACGCCAAGGTTGTCGCCCGCGTGCTCGTACCGGCCAGGCCCGTCGAGGCCACGGTCAACGACGGCAGCGTGCCGGAGATGAGCGCCAGCAACAATGCAGTGCCGATTGAGGTGAAGCAGTAGGGACAAATTTTCAAGTTTCGCGTTTCAAGTTTCACGCCGGTTGGTTTTCGCTTGAAACTTGAAACTCGAAACTCGAAACTCATTCAAACCACGGATGCCATACATACAGTTTCTCGGCGCGGCCGGCACCGTCACCGGCTCCAAGCACCTCATCAATACCTCCACCGACGGCCCCGGCGACGGCCTGCAAGTGCTGGTCGACTGCGGCCTGTTCCAGGGCCAGAAAGAATGGCGCGAGCGCAACTGGCAGCCGCTGCCGCTCGACGCGGCGGCCATAGACGCGGTCATCCTTACGCACGCGCACATGGACCACGCCGGCTGGATTCCGCGGCTGGTGAAGCAGGGCTTCCGCGGCCCGGTCTACGCCACGCCGGCGACGATTGATTTGTGCGGCATCCTGCTGCCCGACAGCGGCCACCTGCAGGAAGAAGAAGCCGCGTTCCACAACAAGCACAAAACGTCGAAGCACACGCCCGCGCTGCCGCTCTACACCTTCGCCGAAGCGCAGCAGTGCCTCGCGCAGTTCCAGCCGGTGAACTTCGGCGAAGTGAAGCAGCTGCGCCCGGACTTCTCGTTCCGCTTCTTCCGGGCGGCGCACATTCTCGGCTCCGCCATGACCGAGATCACGCTTCCGGCGCACGATGGCCCGCCGCGCAAGCTCGTCTTCACCGGCGACATCGGGCGCGTGTGCAGCAACCGCGAGGCGCCGGGCAAAGTCGTCGGGTGCGGGCCCGAACCGGCGCCCGAGCCGCCGGGCGTTCTGGTGATGGAATCCACCTACGGCAACCGCGCGCACCCGGCAGCGGACGCGCGTCCCGAGTTGGCCCGCCTCATCCGCGAAGCCGTCGCGCGCGGCGGCACGGTCGTTGTCCCGGCCTTCGCCGTCGAGCGCACACAGAAATTTCTTTTCATGCTGAAGGAGCTGATGGAGTCGGGCCAGGTTCCGCGCGTGCCCGTGCACTTCGACAGTCCGATGGCCATCGAAGCCATCCAGATCTACCTCAAGCACGCGGACGAGTTCACGCCCGAAGCGCGCGCCCTCGTCGAGCGCTACGGCTCGCCGCTGGACTGGCCAGGGTTTTACTGCGACAGGACGCAGCAGGACTCCAAGAAGCTGAACGACGCGCGCATGCCCATGATCATCGTGTCGTCGAGCGGCATGGTGACCGGCGGACGCATCCTGCACCACCTGATGCTGCGCCTGCCCGACCCGCGCAATGTCGTGCTGTTCATCGGGTTCCAGGCGCCGGGCACGCGCGGCGCCATCATCAAGAGCGGCGCCAAGTCGCTGCGCATCTTTTCCACCGACGTTCCCATTCGCGCCCAGGTCGCCGCCCTCGAACAGTTCAGCGACCACGCCGACACGCCCGAGCTGCTCCAGTGGCTGCACACCTTCCCGCAGCCGCCCAGGACGACCTACCTCGTCCACGGTGAACCGCCCGCGGCCGCGCAGCTGCAGTCCGCGATCGCGAAAGAGATGAAGTGGAACGTCCAGATCGCGCAGTGGATGCAGAAGGTGAGCGTGTGACAGCGGAAGCACCGGCCTTCAGGCCGGTGAGAATGGTGGAAGCGCCGGCCTTCAGGCCGGTGAAACAAGACCGCGCGCGAGAGGGGCCTTGGCCCCGGTACGACCGATCCTTCAAGTTGTCTGCGTTTGGCTCAGCCCGGTGCGCGCTCACCGGCGGTGGCCGCTTTGGTCCGCGTGAACTCCACCAGCGCTTCCAGCTTGCGCCGGGCCGCGCCCGAATCAATCGACTCGGCCGCCAGCGGTACGCCCTCGGCCAGCGTCGCAGCGCGGCCCGCCGCCACCAGCGCGGCCGCCGCGTTCAGCAGCACCACTTCGCGGCGCGCTGACCTGCCGCCGGCGAGCACCTCGCGGATCAGCATCGCGTTTTCCGCGGCATCGCCGCCGGCGATGTCGGCGAGCGACGCCCGCTTCAATCCGAACTGCTCGGGCGTGACCTCGTAGAGCGTGATTTGTCCGTCGCGCAGCTCGGCCACGCGCGTCGAGTCGGTGATCGTGATCTCGTCCAGCCCGTCGTTGCCGTGGACCACCAGCGCGCGCGTGACCTTGAGCATTCGCAGCGCCTCGGCCAACCGTGGCACCAGGTCGTCGGAATAGACGCCCACCACCTGGCACGACGCGCCCGCCGGGTTCGTCAGCGGCCCGAGCAGGTTGAAGACCGTGCGCAGCTTCAGCTCACGGCGCACCGGCTGCACGTGTTTCATCGCCGCGTGCAGCGCCGGCGCGAACAGGAACGCGATGCCCACCTGCTCCAAGCACGCGGCCAACTGCTCCGGCGCCAGGTCCACGCTGACGCCGAGCGCCTCCATCACGTCGGCCGAGCCGCACTTCGAACTCAGGCTGCGATTGCCGTGCTTGGCCACGCGGACACCCGCGCCCGCCACCACCAGCGCCGTCGCCGTCGAGATGTTGAACGTGCCCGCCGCGTCGCCGCCGGTTCCGCAGGTGTCGAGCAGGGAAGCATCGAGCAGCGCGTCGCGCCCGGCGCCGCTCGCGTCCAGCGTGGAAGCGCCGGCCTCGCCCGCCGCGCCGAAACGCAGCGCCGTGGCCGCGCCGCGGATCGCCTCGGCGAATCCCACGATCTCGTCCACCGTCTCGCCGCGCATGGCCAGCGCCGCCAGGAACGCGCCAATCTGCGCGCCGCTCGCACGGCCGGCCAGGACTTCGCCCATCGCCGCGCGCGCTTCTTCCCGCGACAGCGTGGCGCGCTGTCCCACGATCCGCTGGATGGCCTGCTCGAGCATCACGCCGGCTTCGCTTCCATCATAAATGCGCCCAACACGAAAACAGCCGCCGCGCCGATTCGGTGTATCTTTACTGCTCCGGACTTTCCTGCGGACCGGGGCGCGGCGCACGGCGGGCGCCGCCGCTCGCTCCAGGACCGGCTGCTATGGCGGGCCTTCAGCGATCTCGACGCCAATTCGTCCGCGGCGCACTGCTCGCCGCCACCGCTTCCGCCGCTTTCGTGCTGCTGCTGGCGCCCACCGGCGCGCTCCGTTGGCTCGAGACCGGCACCTACGACGCCCGCGCCCGCTACGCCGCCCGCAGCTCGCCCCCCGACCCGCGCATCGTCATCGTTGACATCGACAACGTCAGCTTCGAGAACCTGAAGAATTCCCTCAGCCGATGGCCCTGGAGCCGTGCCGTCTGGACGCAGCTCATCTGGTACCTGCATCGCGGGAGTCCGCGGACGATCGCTTTCGACAGCATCTTTGAGGGCAAAGAGTCCGACGCCGTGGACAGCGATTTCGCCGCTCAAGTTCACGCCGCCGGAAACGTGGTGCTTGCCTACGCCTTCGTTCCCACCGGCGAGAACACCGACGATCCCGAAGTTGCGCGCGCCTGGCAGTCTCTCGATCGCGAGGCCTCCGCCGCCGGCGCCCGCAGCATCGGCGAGCTGACGCCGAAGAGCGAATACACCGTCACCATGCCTCTGGAACAGCTCACCCAGGCCGCCGCCGGCTTGGGCTCGATCACGGCACTTCCCGATTCCGACGGCGCCACCCGGCGCATGCCGCTGGCGCACCTGTTCGGCAGCCACAGCGTGCCGTCATTTCCCGTCCGCGTGGTGGACGCCGCCGCCGGACGGGCCAAGTCGAGCGGTTTCACGCGCGAAGGCAGGTCGGCGATTGCCGATTCCATTCGCGTCCCGATTGATGACGAAGGGCGGCTGTTGTTGGCGTGGCGTCGTGGCGGTTCGCAGGCCTACCAGCGGGTATCGTTCTGGGAAGTGATCTGCTCGATGTATCCGCAGAACTGCCTGCCGCAGGACCGCGGCAAGTATCCCTCGGCGTTCTTTCGCGACAAGATCGTAATCATCGGCGCCAGCGCGACCGGCGCCTATGAAGTCCGCCCAACGCCAATGGACGCGCATGCCCCGGGGTTCATCGCGCACGCCACAGCCATCGACAATCTCCTGCACGGCGATGGCATTCGCATCGCCCCGGCTTGGGTCCTGCCGCTTGCCGTGGTGCTGCTGGCCGCCATCGGCGCCGGCATCCTGGTGTATATCAGCGGCACGGTTCCTGGCGCCGCGTTCGCGTTGGCCGTGGCCGGGCTCTATACCGGCGCCGCGTTCGCCGTCTTCAGCCGCTGGCACGTGTGGCTGCCGATGGCCGCGCCGCTGGTGGCCTATGGCCTCGCGTACGCATCCAGCGGCGCGGTCCGCTACGCCACCACTGGACGCGAACTGCGCCGCACGCGCGGCACGCTCGACCGCTACATCGCGCCGCAGCTGGTCGAATACGTGCTCGACCACCTCGACGACATCGAGTTCGGCGGCGAGAAACGCGACCTCACGATCCTGTTCTCTGACGTGCGCAACTTCACCACGCTCACCGAGGCTTCCGATCCGCTTCAGCTCATTTCGCAGCTCAACGACTACCTCAACGCCATGACCGATGTGATCTTCAAGTACCACGGTGTTGTGGATAAGTTCATCGGCGACGGCATCCTCGCCCACTGGGGCGCGTTCAATCCCGGCCAGAACCACGCCGAGCTCGCCGCCCGCGCCGCGCTGGAAATGTTCGAGCGCCTGGCGGAACTCAACATTCGCTGGAAGGAACAAGGCCTGCCGCAGCTCGATATCGGCGTGGGCATCAACACCGGTGAAGTTGTGTTCGGCAACGTGGGCGCGGGCAAGAAGATCGAGTTCACCGTCATCGGCGACCCAGTGAACCTGGCCGCGCGGCTGGAGAGCCTGAACAAGGAGTTCAAGGCGCACATCATCATCAGCGAGTTCACCCTCGCCCGGCTTGGCGACATCGCCCAGGTGCGCTCGCTCGGCGGCGTCAAGGTAAAGGGCAAGACGATCGAAACCGCCATCTACGAACTGAACGGCCTCGGACAGGCGGGCGCCTCGCCGGCCGCGAAACCCGCTCCGGACGCGGCACAGACCGTTTCAGCCCGCGCCGACGACTGACCAATCGCGCAGAAAACAGCGCCGGGATTCTTCCAGCTTGGGTTAGAATGTCGCGCCAGACCAGAAGCGCGGCGGCGGCCCGCGCACTCAGCCGGAGAAGTCGGATGCGATTCCTTCATGCTGTCCTTGCCGTACTGCTCGCCACCTCAATCCTGGTTCCGCTGGCTTTTGCGCTGGCGCCCCAGGGCCGCTCGCAGAAGAAGCCTGACCAGAAGCAGCAGCCAGCTCCGCCCCCCGACGATCAGCAGCAGCAACAGCAGCCAGCGCAACAGCAGGACCAGCCCAAGCCGGTGCTCAGCGGTAACGTGTCCGTTGTCGCGCGGCGCCAGCCCAAGGACCAGTCTTCCCAGGGATTCAAGGGAGTGGACCCGGCCGGCAAAGTGGACGTGGCCCGGCTCAACACGCCGCCCACCGGCGACGACACGAACAAGGTCCTGCAGATGTCGGTTTACGTCGTCTCGCAGTCCGAGCTCGACGCCTTCATCAAGGAAGGCAAGCTGAAGAGCGGAACGGCGGTGGCGCGATGAACAGCCGCGCGCTTTCCATCGCCGTCCTGGTGCTGGGGCTCGCGGCTTCCGCCGCGGCGCAGTTCCCGCGACTCCCTGATTCGGTCACGAAGCACAAGGACAAGCTCGACAAGGCGCAGAAAGTCGCCGAAGCCAACAAGCCCTGGACGCCGGAGCAGGAGCAGGCCTTCGGCGAAGCCACCGCCGCCAAGCTCATCCACCAGTTTGGTCTCTACGAAAACCCGGACATGACCAAGTACGTCAACCTGGTGGGCAACGCGGTCGCTCGCGCCGGCGCCCGTACCGACATTCAGTATCACTTCGCCATCCTTGATACCGAAGTCGTCAACGCCATGGCCGCGCCCGGCGGCTATATCTTCATCACCCGCGGCGCGCTCTCGCTCATGGACAACGAGTCTGAGCTTGCCGGCGTGCTCGCCCACGAGGTCGCGCACGTTGACGGACGCCATGTCGAGAGGGAAGTACGTCAGAAGAGCAACATGACGTTCATCGTTCAGGAAGGGAAGAACACAAGCGCTGCTCAGTCTGCCGCGAACTCGATTCCAGGCGGACAGCAACTCCTCCAGGCCGGCGCGACGATCGTCACCCAGCTCCTCACCGCGCCTTATGGCCGCGCCGAAGAGTCGGAAGCAGACACCCGCGGGCTCGCGTTCGCCTCCGCGGCCGGATACGCGCCCGCCGGGCTGCGCGACTTCCTGCAGGCGCTCTCCGACCAGAACCCGAACCCGCAGAAATTCAGCATCCTCACCTCCACGCACCCGCCGCTCGCCAACCGCATCGCCGCGCAGAACGCGCTGCTGGCCACCTACACCGATCCGGGCCAGCCGAACAAGCCGCGCTTCGACAAGTTCGTCAACCCGCGCACCTTCGCCGGCATGCCGCCGGGCACGCCCGAACCGTCCGTCGTGACGGCCGGCGCGAAGGGCGCGACGCCCGCCGCCGCCGCGCCGCAGGAACTCGACGGCGTGGTCGGCGCCACCGGCGGCTCCGTCACCATCACCGGCGGCAAAAAACTGAAGCCCGGAACCAGGGTGAAGGTCCGTCCCGCGCAATAGCGGCGCGCCAGGCCCCTCACACGAAGAACACTCGGGGGACCGGAAGGATCGCGGCCGAAGCCCTTCGAGTGCCGTTCGTGTCCTTTGTGTGGAACGCGTTTGATTTTCGCCGCATCCTTCGCGGTTTGAAGTCTGGTTTGCCGCATTCGCATCCCGTCCTATAGAATCGTTGGTTTCCACGGCAAGTCTGCAACCCGCAATCAACGCATGAAAATCCACGAATACCAGGCCAAGAACCTGCTGGCGCGCTACGGCGTCGCCGTGCCTCGTGGCGACATGGCCACCACCCGCGAGGAAGCCGAGACCGCCGCCAAGAACCTGCTCAGTTCCGGCGCGAGCGGCGTCGTGGTGAAGGCGCAGATCCACGCTGGCGGACGCGGCAAGGGCGGCGGCGTCAAGATCGCCAGGACCGCGGAGGAAGCCGGCGCCATCGCGGCGCAGATGCTCGGCATGCGGCTGGTCACGCACCAGACCGGCCCCGAAGGCAAAGACGTTCGCCGCCTGCTCATCGAAGAAACGCTGCCCATCGAACGGGAGCTTTACCTGGGCATCGTGGTGGACCGCTCCGCCGGCCGTCCCGTGTTCATGGCCTCGGCCGCGGGCGGCATGGAGATCGAAGAAGTTGCCGCGCGCGATCCCAACGCCATCCTGAAGGAATCCATCGAGCCGGGGCTCGGCCTTCAGCCCTTCCAGGCGCGCAATCTCGCGTTCCGCCTCGGGCTCAAGGGCGAGCAGGTCGCGCTCGCCGTCAAATTCATGAGCGCGCTCTACCGCGCTTTCGAAGAGTCCGACGCGTCGCTGTTCGAGATCAACCCGTTCATCACCACCCGGGACGGGCGCCTGTTCGCGCTCGACGCCAAGGTCAACTTCGACGACAACGCCCTGTATCGTCATAAGGACTTCCGCGAGCTGCGCGACATCAGCGAGGAAGACCCGCTCGAGGTCGAGGCCTCCAAGTACGGCCTGAACTACATCAAGCTCGACGGCAACGTGGGCTGCATGGTAAACGGCGCCGGCCTGGCGATGGCCACCATGGACATCATCCAGTACGCCGGCGGACGCCCCGCCAACTTCCTCGACGTGGGCGGCGGCGCCAACGCCGAGCAGGTAGAAAACGCGTTCCGCATCCTGCTCAGCGACAAGAACGTACGCGCCGTGCTCATCAACATCTTTGGCGGCATCCTGCGCGTGGACACGCTCGCCACCGGCGTCGTGCAGGCCGCGCGCAATCAGAAGATGACGCTGCCCATCGTCCTGCGCCTCGAAGGAACGAACGTCGAGGAAGGCCGCAGGATTCTGAAGGACAGCGGGCTGAACTTCATCGTCGCCGAGACCATGAAGGATGCGGCGGAAAAAGTTGTCGCCGCGGCGGGGAAAGCATGAGCAATCCCATCTGCCACTTCGAGATCGGCTGCCGCGACCAGGCGAAGGCAAAGCAGTTTTACTCGTCTGTATTCGCTTGGCGCTTCGAGATCGGTAAGAGCGGACAGGAGATGATCCGCACCGGCGCCGACGTCGGCGGGCACCTGAACCCGCTCGAGCACCTGCCGCACAACTACACGATTTTTTACGTCATGGTGGGCGACATCCGCGCCACGATCGCCAAGGCGGAATCGGCCGGAGGCAAGAAGCTGGTGGGTCCGATTCCGATGGACGGCGGCAAAAGTGAATATGCGTGGATTGCGGACCTGGAAGGAAACATCATCGGCGTCTATTCGGAATCGAAATGAGCATCCTGGTCGATAAATCCACGCGCGTCCTCGTTCAGGGCCTCACCGGCCGCGAAGGCACCTTCCACGCCAAGGCGAGCGCCGACTACGGCACGCAGGTTGTGGGCGGCGTCACGCCCGGCAAGGGCGGCGCCACGCACGAAGGCTGGCCGATCTTCAATACAGTGGCGGAAGCGGTCGCCAAGACCGGCGCCAACGCTTCGCTCATCTTCGTTCCGCCGCCAGGCGCTGCCGACGCAATCATGGAAGCCGCCGCCGCCGGCCTGCCGCTGATCGTCTGCATCACCGAGGGCGTCCCGACGCTCGACATGGTGCGCGCCGCCGAATTCCTGGCGCGCCGCGGCAAGTCGCGCCTCATCGGACCGAACTGCCCCGGTATCATCTCGCCGGGAAAAGCCAAGCTCGGCATCATGCCGGCGCGCATTCACAAGGAAGGAAACATCGGCATCGTGTCGCGCTCGGGCACGCTCACCTATGAAGCGGTGCACCAGCTCACGCAGCGCGGCATCGGGCAGAGCACCGCCATCGGCATCGGCGGCGACCCCATCATCGGCACCAACTTCGTGGACGCTCTGCGCCTCTTCCAGGCCGACCCGGAGACCGAAGCCGTCATCATGATCGGCGAAATCGGCGGCAACGCCGAGGAAGCCGCCGCCGAATTCGTGAAGCAGCACATGACCAAGCCCGTGGTCGCCTTCATCGCCGGACAGACCGCGCCCCCGGGGCGCCGGATGGGCCACGCCGGCGCGATCATCTCCGGCGGACACGGCACCGCCGCCGAAAAAATCCGCGCGCTGGAAGCCGCCGGCATCGGCGTGGCCAGATCGCCTGCTGCCATCGGCGAAACCTTGGCCGCCGCCATCGGCGCGACGGCGCGCGCATGATGCCGCTTTCGCAACCCGGCAGAGGCCTCCACGGCCAAGTGCCAATTGCTACAGCCTAACTGCTTGTTCGGAGAGCTGAGAACCAGGGAATGAAAACACTGCAACGCACGCTCGCCATCATCAAGCCGGACGCGGTCGCCAAGGACGCCACCGGCGAAATCATCTCCATCATCCTCAAGAACGGCTTTGCCATTGTCGGCATGAAGATGCTGCACCTCACGCAGGAGCAGGCCGAAGGCTTCTACGCCGTGCACGCCGGCAAACCGTTCTTCGCCTCGCTGACCAAATTCATGTCCAGCGGCCCGGTCGTCGTCATGGCGCTGGAGAAGGAAGAAAACGCCATCGCCTCGTGGCGCACGCTGATGGGCGCCACCAACCCGGCGAACGCCGAGGAAGGCACCATCCGCAGGCGCTTCGCCGAGAGCATCGAGCGCAACTGCGTCCACGGCTCCGACGCCGAAGACACCGCGCGCTTCGAAGTCAGCTACTTTTTCGCGGGATACGAGTTGGCGCGATAAACCGGTCCTCAGTTCTCAGTTGTTTTTCACTGGGAACCGGGAACTGAGAACTGAGAATTTGCAATGCCTCACGTCGAAATCACGCTCGTCAAAGGCCGCAGCACCGAGCAGAAGCGCCGCGCCGCCGAGAAGATTACCCAGATCATCGTCGAGGAAATTGGCGCCCGCCGGGAAGACACCACCGTCGCCTTCATCGAAACCGAGAAGGACTCCTTCGCACACGGCGGCCAGTTGGTGATTGATCGGAAATAATGGCTTGCGTTGTACAGACGCAGCTTGCCCCGTCTTCCTGCGCCAGAGACGTTGACGTCGCTACGGGCCTTCAGAGGCCCGCTTTCGCGCGCGGCATTCGGCAGCCCAAAGCGTGAGCCCTGGGTGGCATGCGATGTTGGTCCGAGTCCCGCAGGGGGACGCTACTGCTCCAGTGGCAAATACAGCGCGCCTTCTTTCCTCTCCGCCACTTCCAGCAACGAGCCGCGCGCGATGTCCTGGAAGTGCGCCGAGGCCCGATGCGCCTCCAGCGCCGCCTGGTCGCGATACTGCTCGTAGATGAAAAACGTCCGCGGATCGTCCTGTTTGCGGTGGACGATGTACATCGCGCAACCCGGTTCCCGCCGCGACTTCTCCGTCAGCTCGCGAAACAGCGCCGCCGCCTTCTCCTCGGCTCCCGCCTTCGCCACCCACGTTACAGCCAGCACGACCATGGTGTTTCTCCATGAACCGCGGAACAAACAACGGGAAACGAACAACGGGCAACGCCCTACTTCGCCTTCGCCGCCTTCCGCCGCGGCGCCTTCGCGGGGCGCTTCGCTCTCACCGCGGGCCTTGCCTTCGCTACCGCCCGCTGCGCCGGCGCCAATTGCGCCAGCTCCGCGGCGAACTCCTCCAGCAGGATGGTCTGGTTGCGGTCCGGCCCGGTCGAGACCATTCCGATCCGCGCGCCGCTCTCGCGCTCCACGAATCGCAGATACTCGCGCGTCTTCTGCGGCAGCTGGTCGAAGCGCGTGATGCCCTCGGTCGGCGTGCGCCAGCCCGGCATCTTCGTGTAGATGCACTCGATGGTGTCGAAGCCGCTGGCGTGCGCCGGGACCTCGCTCACCTTCTTGCCGTTGATCTTGTAGCCCACGCACACCGGAACCTCGGCGAGCTCATCGAGCACGTCGAGCTTGGTGACGACCCACCAGCGCACGCCATTGATCATCGCGGCATAGCGCAGCAGCGGCAGGTCCACCCAGCCCACGCGCCGCGGACGCCCCGTCACCGCGCCGTATTCGGCGCCGCGTGCGCGCAGCGTCTCCGCGACGGGAGCGCTGATCTCGGTTGGGAACGGCCCGCCGCCCACGCGGGTGCAATACGCCTTGGTCACGCCGATGACCATGCCGACGGCCGTCGGCGCAACGCCGGTGCCGGTCACCGCGCCGCCCGAGGTCGCACTCGACGACGTCACGAACGGATACGTTCCGTGGTCAATGTCGAGCATCGTGCCCTGCGCGCCCTCGAACATCACCGACTCGCCCCGCGCCAGCGCTTCGTTCAGCAGCGCCGCCGTATCGGCCACGAACGGCGCCAGCTCCGCCGACGCGGCGGCGTACTCTTCGTAAATCTTGTCGGCATCGAGCGGCTCGGAGTTGAACAGCGCGTGCGCGATCAGGTTTTTCTCGCGGCAGGCGTTCTCCACGTGGGTGCGCAGCAGCTTCAGGTCGAGCAGGTCGGCCACGCGCAGCCCGCGGCGGCCCATCTTGTCTTCGTACGCCGGCCCGATGCCGCGCGACGTGGTGCCGATCTTCACCCGCCCCGGCGCGTTCTCCGCCGCCAGTTCGATCAGCCGGTGATAGGGAAGGATCACGTGCGCGCGATTTGAGACGAACAGCCGCCCGCTCACGTCCACGCCCGCCTCGCCCAGCCCCTTCACCTCGTTGAGGAATGCGATCGGATCGAGCACCACTCCGTTGCCGATCACCGAGCGCCGCCCCTGGCGCAGCACGCCGCAGGGGACAAGCTGGAGCACAAACTTCCTGCCGCCGATGATCACCGTGTGGCCGGCGTTGTGCCCGCCCGCGTAGCGCGCCACCACGGAGAAGTTCTCCGCCAGCACGTCAACGATCTTGCCTTTGCCCTCGTCGCCCCACTGGGCGCCCACGATCACGGCGGTCTTTGCTGGATTCATTGCGTTTGCCGATCTGTTCATCAGCCGCGCACACAACTCTCCCGGGACCTTCTCAACTCTGCAATGTCCAGGATAGGCGCGCGAAAGGAACTGTTAACAACACATTCTAAATTGCCGCGCGCCAGCGCGCCAACTTGAAACTTGAAACTCGAAACTGGAAACTGTCTTTGTGCCTGAGCTTCCCGAAGTCGAAACCATCGCGCGCGGCCTCGCCCGGCGCATCATCGGCGAGGCGATCGAGTCGGTCTGGATCGGCCAACGCAGCCAGCCGCTCAAGTCGCCCGCGAAGGAGATCGCGCGCACGCTCACCGGCAAGCGCATCACTGCGGTGCGCCGCATGGGCAAGCACATCGTCATCGACCTCGAAACGCCCAACGGCGCGCCCAGGCCGGCGCAATGGATCGTGCATCTCGGCATGACCGGGCGGTTGCTGGTCTGCCAGCCATCGGACGCCGTCGAAAAGCACACGCACCTGGTCGCGCATCTCGCCTCCGGGCGCGAGCTGCGCTTCGTCGATCCCCGCATGTTCGGCAAGCTGAGCGTCGTCCGCGGCAACGGATTCACCACCGCCGGCTCCGAGCCGCTCGACATCGGCTTCGAACTCTTCGCCGGCCTGTTCCGCGGCCGCAGGACGCCGATGAAGAGCGCGCTCCTGAACCAGAAGCTGCTGCGCGGCGTGGGCAACATCTACGCCGACGAGTCGCTGTTCCGCGCCGGCGTCCGCCCGCGCCGCCGCGCTGCCCGCGTGCGCCGCGACGAGATGCAGCGCCTCTTCGACGGGCTCCAGGCGGTCCTCAACGAAGCCATCGCCGCCGGCGGCTCCTCGGTTTCCGACTATGTCGACGCAAACGGCGACGCCGGCTTTTTCCAGCTCGAGCACCGCGTTTACGGGCGCGAAGGCGAACCCTGCCTGGTCTGCGGCACGGCCATCAAGCGCGTTGTCATTGGCGGCCGCAGCTCGCACTACTGCCCGCGCTGCCAGAAGTAAGTTTCGAGGTTTCAAGGTTTCGAAGTTTCGACGCGCGCGAACTGCTGATTGCGCATGGCCGAACCATGAAACCTCGAAACCTCGAAACCTCGAAACCTCTTCCTGCGCTCCCATGCACTACAATCGTGGTTTATGCCGGCTTTCGCCATCGGTGTCGATCTTGGCGGCACCAACATGCGCATCGCCGCCGTCGATGAGACGGGCACGCTGCTGGAAAAGGTCACCACCGGCACGCAGGTCTCGCGCGGCCGTGAGCGCGTGCTCGACGAAATGACCACCGACATCCAGGCGCTCGCCGCCAAGTTCCAGCGCGGCGCCACGCTCCTCGGCATCGGCGTCGGATTGCCCGGCATCATCGACATCCACACCGGCTTCCTGCACGAGTCACCCAACCTGCCCGGCTGGGACGACTATCCGGTGCGCGACGAAATCGAGCGCCGCCTGGGCGTGCCCGTCGTCCTGGAAAACGACGCCAACGCCGCCGCGCTCGGCGAAAAATGGATCGGCGCGGCGCGCGACTTCGACGACATGTGCATGCTCACGCTCGGCACCGGCGTTGGCGGCGGGCTGGTCTTCGACGGCCGCATCTGGCACGGCATGACAGGAATGGCCGGCGAGATCGGCCACATTAACGTCGACCCCGAAGGCCACATCTGCGGCTGCACCAGCCGCGGATGCCTCGAGCAGTTCGCCTCCGCCACCGCCATCGTGCGCATGGCGCGCGAGGCCGGCGCCACCGGCAACGCGCCCGCGCTCGCGCGCGCCATCGGCGACAATCCCGAGTTCAGCTCGAAGGTGGTTTACCAGATGGCGTTGCAGGGCGACGCCTCCGCGCGGCAGATCTATCGGCGCGTGGGCTGGGCGCTCGGCATGGTCGTCGCCGACCTGGTCAACGCCCTCAACCTGCCCATTTACGTGATTGGCGGCGGGGTGGCCAGCGCCTGGGAAGCGTTCGCGCCCGCCATGTTCGAGGAAGTGAAGAAGCGCTCGTTCGTCTATCGCGCCACCGCGCCCGAGCAAACCGGACGCATCGAGCCCGGCACGACCATCATCACGCGCGCACTCATGGGCAGCGACGCCGGCCTGTACGGCGCGGCGCGGCTGCCCATGCTCCGGGAAGAGACCCAGCACCACGTCGCCCGCCAGGTTCGGCGGGCCTAGGAGCTACTGCATACTGCCGCGAATCGCCACCGGCCCGTTCACCGTGCTGATGCGCACCACCACCGGCGCTCCCGGCGCGCCCAGCCGCGCGCGTCGCGTGCCGTCGTTGTCCCAGGTGCGATTTGCCGCCGTGCACGGCTCACAGCGGAACGGGCTGTGCCCGTCGGAAACGACCTCCACGCCCGAGCTGTAGCCGGAAGGAAGCGACAGCTCCAGCGGACCGTTGTGCGTGCTCGCGTCCAGGCCCTCGCCCTTCCATTGCTGATCGCGCAACCGCACGTCGAGTGGCCCGTTGTACGCCGCGATCTTCACCTTGCCGCTCGAGTCGTTGAGCGCGATCGGCCCGTTCTGCGCCTCGGCGTCAATCGAACCGGTGCAGCGCTTCAGCCCGATCGGCCCGTTCGTCGTCCGCGCCACGATCGTTCCGCTCACGTCGCGCAAATCAATCGGCCCGTTGTGGGTGTTCACCTCCAGGTTGATGTTCGCCGGCACGCGCACCAGGAAGTGCACCGACCACTCGTCCTCGCCCGGCCCTTCGGCCGTCACGTTTCCGCCGTCAATCTTCATGCGGATGCTGTCGAGCCGGCGCTTGGCCGCGGCCTCGTCATCCGCCGGAACCGCCTTGCACGCGGTGACGGAAATCTCCTTGCGGTCCCAGCCCTCCACTCTCACCCCGCCATTTTTCGGCGGACGCACCGAGAGCTTGCTGATTGCGGCTGCCGACAGCGTGCGCTGCTCCTCGGCGTAATAGGTCGGCCGCCTGCGCCCGTACTGCACCATGTCGCATTGCCCGGGATCGGTCCGTACAGCGTTCTCCGGCGTCGCCGCCGTCGCCTGCGTCGCCGCGGCGGCGGCCGCCGCCGCGCTCAACAGCAGCGAGCCGGCCAGCAATATCCATGCCTTTGGATGTTTCGTCATCATGGGCCACCTTCCTGCCCGATAGACGAAGCCTGCCAAACCAGGTGAGCAGCTTTTTCTGGGGACGTTTCTGCAGACCGGCAACTGGCAACCGGCAACTGGCGCTTGGCTACGCCGGCACCCGCTCCAGCGCCTTCTTCAGCGCGGCGAGGAACTGCTGGTTCTGCTCCGGCGTCCCTACGGTGACACGCAGCGCGTTGGGCGCGCCCCAGGCCGTCAGCGGACGCACGATCACGCCCGCCTCCTGGATACGCTTGGCCATTGCGGCGCCGGGTCCAGGCACTTCGAAGTAGATGAAGTTGGCCGAGGTCGGCGCCGGTTGCAGTCCCAGTTCGCGAAGCCGCGGCTCGAGCCATGCAACGCCTGCCACGTTGTTCTCCACCGCGCGGCGAACGTGCTCGGCGTCTTCCAGGGCCGCCACCGCCGCGGCCTCCGACACGTTCGAGACGGCAAACGCCGGCCGCACCCGCGCGAAGTGCTGCACGACCTGCTCGGGCGCGTATCCGTAGCCCACCCGCGCGCCCGCCAGGCCATGCGCCTTCGAGAACGTGCGCAACACCACTATCTGCCGGCCCTCGCGCACGTACTCGAGCGACCTGCTCCAGCGCCTACGATGCCGCGCCGCGTAGTCGTCGGCAAAATCGCTGTACGCCTCGTCGAGCACCACCAGCACGTGCGCGGGCACGCGCTCCAGGAACGCATCCATCGCCGCGGCATCGAACATCGTCCCGGTCGGATTGTTGGGATTCGCCAGGAAGACCACCCGCGTGTGGCTGTCGATGGAGCGCGCGATCGCGTCCAGGTCGAACCCGTGCCCGCGCATCGGCGCCTGCACCAGCGTGCCGCCCGCCGCGCGCACCACCATCGCGTACACGATGAACGTGCGCTCGCTGGTCACCGCCTTCAGCCCGGGCCGCAGCAGCGTCCGCGCGATGATGTCGAGAAATCCCGTCGAGCCCGGCGTGACCAGCACGTTTTCCGGCGCCAGCCCGGCGCGCTGCGCCAGCCGCAGCCGCAATTCCAGGTTGTCGTTGTCGGGATAGAAGTTGGATCCGGCCGCGGCGCGCGCCATGGCTTCCACCGCCAGCGGCGACGGCCCGAAGGGGTTCTCGTTCGACGCCAGCTTCACGCAGCGGACGCCGCTTTCGCGCTCCGCCGCGCGCACCGGCTTGCCCGGCACGTAGGCGCTCAGCGCGCGGACATGCTCCGGCACCAGCTCATCGAATCGGCTCATTTCATCCTGTGCGGGGCAACGAAAAGCGAGTTTCCCGTTTCTCGTTTCCCGTGCTGCGTGGGCCGCAGCCTGCCCAGCATAGAGGATTACGCAACAGCGCCGGCGGAAGATTCCCGCGCGCGGGCTAACCAATCATGTACGCCGGACGAAGACATCGAGGGCGCCCCAACGTTCGCGCCGCGCTTTTTGCGGCGCTAACGCGGGAAGCCTGCTCCTCCCCGTTCCGTCCACCGCCGCAACTGCCGCACCTCCGCATCCGTCAGATGCCGGAACTGGCCCGGAGGCACATCCAACTCCAGCGGGCCGTAGCGCACGCGCCGGATTTTCTCGACGTGGTGGCCGATCTTCTCGAACATGCGGCGCAGTTGCCGGTTGCGCCCCTCGACCAGCGTGACCTCGTACCACGGGTTCTCCGCGTCGCGCAGCAGCGTGATTTTTGCCGGCGCCGTCTTCACCGGACGCATTGCCGCGCGCGCGCGCGCGCCCATCCCACCGCCCGTCCCGCCAATCACCACGCCGCGCCGCAGCCGCTCAATCGCTTCGGCCTCCGGCCTGCCGCTCACCTTCACCACGTAGGTCTTGGGAAAATTCGACGAAGCGTGCATCAGCCGCTGGGAGAGTTCGCCGTCGTTGGTGAGCAGCAGCAGGCCCTCGCTGTTGTAGTCCAGCCGTCCCACCGGATACAGCCGTCCGGGCACGCCGCGCACCAGGTCGAGCACCGTGGCGCGGCGCTCGGGATCGGACACCGTGCTCACAAACCCGCGCGGCTTGTTCAGCATCAGGTGCACGCGCCGCTCAGGCCCGCGCAGCAGCCGCCCATTCACGCGGATGTGGTCGCGCTCCGGATCAGCCTTCGTGCCCAGCCCAGTCACCACCTGCCCGTTCACCGACACCAGACCGGCTGTGATCAGCCCTTCCGCCTTGCGGCGCGAAGCAATGCCGGCGGCGGCAATGATCTTTTGGAGTCGTTCGGTAGGCATGGGAAGGCAAGTTGCCCTTGCCGGTTGCCAATCGCGCACTGCCAAGACGGATTTTTCCGGTAACTGCCAACTGAAACCGGCAACTCTACTCGGTCCTGACCTCGTCCGCGGTGTCGTCTTGCGCCGCGGGTTCGGCTTCCTCGGCGGGCGCATCCGGCACGCCGGTCGCGTCGGCCTCCGCCGCATTGGCCGTGGGGAACAGGTCGGCCTGCTCGCTGCCCGCCGCGAGCTTCTCGAATTCTTCCATGCTGGGCAGCTCGCCAAGGTCGCTCAACCCGAAGCGCAGCAGAAATTCTTTCGACGTCTTGTACAGAATCGGACGCCCGATCACCGCCTTGCGTCCCGCCGTGGTGATCAGCTTGCGATCCAGCAGCGTGCCGATCACGCCGCTGGCGTCCACGCCGCGAATCTCGCTGATCTCCGGCACCGTGACCGGTTGCTTGTAAGCGATGACCGCGAGCGTCTCCAGCGCCTGCAATGACAGCCTTACCGGCGGCTTCAGGCTCTTGGCGAAGGCGCGCACCGCGTCGTGGTGCTCCGGCCGTGTCGCCATGCGATACCCGCCGGCCACCGCGCGAATCTCCATACCGCGCTCGGCCAGGTCGTACTCCGCCGCCAGCTCGGTAATCGCCTCGCGCACCTGCTGCTTGAGCGCGGCGAGCGCCGCCTTGCGGTCTTCACCCGCCGGCGGCTCGCCCTCGGCGATCACCCCGGCAATCTGCTCCACCGTCACCGGATCTTCAGCGGCGTAGATGATGGCTTCGATTTTGGATTTCAAACTCATTGAGGGTATCTGCACTGCCTCGTTGTCTGGGCACGTGGCGCTGGGCACCTGGCATTGGGCCCCTGGGCGGCACGGCCCTCGACGGCCAAGTGCCAAGCGCCAATCGCCAGGCGCCGCACCACCAAGCATTCACTAGCGCCAATCATCTTTCAACGGCCCGCCCTCGGCGAAAGCCGTATCGAACGCCAGGTGCTTCTTAATAATAATGTCGCCGAAGATCTTTTCCTGACGCACCTGGATCGCCTGCAAGCGAACCAGCTCCAACAGCGCCAGGAACAAACAAATCAGCGCGCCGGTCGAGTGGACGGTGCGCAGCAGCCACTTCAGCCGCACCGGGCGGTCCTCCAGCAGCAGCCGCCGCCGCACGTAGTCAATCATCTGGCTCACGCTGGCGCTGTCTTCGTCCACGTTCAGCACGGGACGCGACTTCGCCCGCTCCAGGATCGCCCGAAACGTCTTCACCAGGTCCACCACGTCGGTGACCAGCTCGGGCTCGGCGCCCTCGGCGTCCTTGAAGTCCTTCAGCGCCGGATTCGACCACACCGCGTCTTCAATCTGCTGCTTCTGCAGCAACATCTGCGCCGCGTTCTTGAACTTTTCGTGCTCCAGCAGGCGGTTCACCAGCTCGTTTCTCGGATCTTCCTCCTCCGCCGGCGCCTCCGGATCGCGCGGCAGCAGCATCTTTGACTTGATGTGGATGAGCACCGACGCCATGTAGATGAACTCGGCCGCCACGTCCACGTCGAGCTGCTTCATGCGCTCCACGTACGCCAGGTACTGCGCCGTGATCTGCGCGATTGGGATGTCGTAGATGTCAATGTCCTGCCGCCGGATCAGGTCCAGCAGCAGGTCGAGCGGCCCGTCATAGACGGCGCCCACCGTGACCGCGAAGGGAAATTCTTCGCGCGGGGGCTGCGCGGCCGCCGGCGCGGCGGCGGGTTGCGCGGGTTGTTGCGGACCTGGCAATGCGGTTCTCAGTTCCCGGTCCTCAGTCCTCAGTTTGGGGCTCGCGTGGGTTCACGTTTCGGTCTGGCTGAGAACCGAGAACTGAGAACTGAAAAGCGAAACTTATTCCGAGGTGGCGCCGCGCGAAGGCGGCTCGTACTCGCGCGACATGCGCATCGCGTCGCGCGCTTCCTTCATCGCCGCTTCGGCGGCCTTGCGCGCCTTCGCCGAACCCGCTTCCAGAATATCCCATGCCAGCTTCGGATTCTGCTCGTATTTTCGCCGCCGCTCCTGGATCGGCTTCAGCACGCTCACCAGCGAATCGGCCGCCCAGCCCTTGCACTCGATGCACCCGATGCCCGCTGACCGGCAGCCTGCGTCCACTTTGGCGTTGGTTTCGCGATCGCTGAAGATTTTGTGCAGATCGCCAACGGGGCACACATCGGGATTGCCCGGGTCGGTTCGCCGCACGCGCGCCGGATCGGTGACCATGGTCTTCAGCTTCGCGCGGACCGATTCCTCCGGCTCGGAGAGCAGGATGAAGTTCCCGTACGACTTCGACATCTTCCGCCCGTCGGTCCCGGGCAGCTTGGCCGTCGGCGTGAGCAGCGGCTGCGGCTCGGGGAAGACCTCGCCGCGCTTGCCGGCGTAGAACATGTTGAAGCGCCGCGCCACCTCGCGCGTCAACTCCACGTGCGCCACCTGGTCCTGCCCGACCGGCACGAAGTCGGCCTGGTACACCAGAATGTCGGCCGCCTGCAGCAGCGGATACCCGAGGAACCCATACGTATTCAGGTCACGCTCCTTGAGCTGCTCTTTCTGTTCTTTGTAGGACGGAACGCGCTCCAGCCACCCCAGCGGCGTGATCATGCTGAACAGCAGGTGCAGTTCGGCGTGCTGCGGCACGTGCGACTGGATAAAGATGGTGCTGCGCTCCGGGTCGAGCCCAACCGACAGCCAGTCGAGCACGATCTCGATCGAATACTCCTTGATGCGCGAGGGGTCGGCGTAATCGGTGGTGAGCGCGTGCCAGTCGGCGACGAAGAAGAAGCACTCGTAGTTGTCCTGCAGCCGCACCCAGTTTTGCAGCGCACCCACGTAATGCCCCAGGTGCAGCTTGCCCGTGGGACGCATTCCGCTCAGCACTCTTGGTTTTCGGCCAGGTTTCTGGTTGTTGGCCATCACATTCTCAGCAGCAGGGAGTTGAAGAAGTTCACGAAGGGCATCATCAGGAGGCCGAGAAAGCGCCCGCCCACCAGGAACAGCAGGATGAACGCCACCGTGCCGAACATCTGGTAGGCGTGCATCGCGCTCGCCGGCAGGAAGTGCCGCAGCACGTGACTGCCATCCAGCGGCGGAATCGGGATCAGGTTGAACACCGCCAGCAGCACGTTGATGATCATCGCTTCGTAGAGCAGCACGCAGAGCGGCACCAGCGCCGACCCGGTGTCGATCAGCGCGCCCTGCGCGATGCCGGAAACGATCAGCTTCCCCTGCCCGCTGGCGAGGGAAATCACCGCCAGCAGCACTACCGCGCCGGTCGCCACCACCAGGTTGCTGACCGGCCCGGCGACGCTGGTCAGGATGTCGTCCCGCATGGGATTGCGGAAATTGCGCGGGTTCACCGGCGTGGGCTTCGCCCATCCGATCACCGGAAAGTGCGTGAGCAGCGCGATGAGCGGCAGGATGACCGTGCCGAACGGATCAATGTGCTTGATGGGATTCAGCGTGACGCGCCCCAGCATGCGCGCCGTGGGATCGCCGCAGCGCGACGCCATCCACGCGTGCGCCGACTCGTGCACGCTGATCGCGAACAGAAACGCGATGATCTGAAAGATGGCGAAGACGATTTCGCTGCTCATGCGCACCAAAAATTTGAGGATACCATGCGGCTTCCGCGCCCAGCCTTCCCCTTCCGGCAGCGGGCCGGGCCGATGTCCGTGCTGGCGGCCGGCGGCGCACCTCAACGTGGCCAAAAAGTGCCATCCCAAACCCGCCAGAAAGGGCCTGCAACTACAGAGTTTCACAAACGAAAACGCCCCGTATTCCAAAAAACATATTGGCGCAGTTTGACGCTTAAGGTAAGAACCTGAATCCAAAGGATGTTTATCCCCTAGGTGCGGTTGGTAACAGATTTGCGGCCATTCAGCCCAAAATGTCGCCGTTGGAACCAGAATGGCGACATCTAGTTTCCGAAAATCTTCAACAGGTCAAGGTAGAAACAGCTTGCGCATACGATTTTTCCGGGGCCGTTCGCCGCTCGTTCGGTCGTTCATCGGCGAGCCCCGCCATGCGTCGGCGGGCCGTAGGTTTTTCCGCCTTTCTCGCACGACAGCCGTGCAAATCACAGGAGGGAATATGCTGCTTGGCAGCAAAAGAGGAACCACAAGACTACTGCCTTTTGCGGTCCTGGCAATCGTCGTAGCGCTCAGCGCGCTGCCGGCGTTTGGCCAGGGCATCGTGACCGGCACCATGTCGGGAACCGTGCAGGACGCGCAACAGGCAGTCATCGTCGGCGCCAACGTTCGCGTGGTGAACGTGGGCACCAACATCGAGTCCAACACCCAGACCGACGCCCAGGGCTTCTTCATGGTGAAGAACCTGGCGCCCGGCACCTACGACGTCACCATCACCGCGCCCAGCTTCTCCAAGCTGGAAGTGAAGAACCTGGCCGTGGTCGTGGGCAGGAACACGAACCTCGGCACGCAGGTGATGCGCGTCGGCGGCGCCACCGAGATCGTGACCGTGGAAGCCTCCGCGCCACTGGTTGACGCGCAGACCTCGCAGGTTGGCAGCACGTTTACCACCCGCACGGTGGGCTCGGTACCGTTGGGCGGGACCGGCTTCGACTTCCTGGCGCTGTTCGTCCCCGGCGTGGCCAACAACGGCTCCGCGAACTTCAGCAACACCAACGGCGCGTCCATCGCCAACAACGGGTTGCGCGGCCGCTCTAATAACTTCCAGATCGACGGCCAGAGCAACAACGACAATTCCGTCGCCGGTCCGTCGCTGTTCCTTAACAATCCCGATGTGATTGGCGAGGTGCAGATCATCAACAACAACTTCAGCGTGGAGTACGGCCGCAACTCCGGCACGGTGGTGAACTACATCACCAAGAGCGGCACTAACTCATTCCACGGTTCGGCGTTCAACTACTACACCGGAAGCTGGAGCTACTCGCACGCCAACCAGGAAAAGAACCCGGTGCAGGGGTTCTGCGTCAACGGCCGCGTGGATCCCGTGGCCAATGGTTGCACGCGCCCCACAGTTCCGCGCTTCGTTGAAAACCGCTGGGGCGGAACCATCGGCGGTCCTATCGTCAAGGACAAGGCCTGGTTCTTCGCCAGCTACCAGCAAGACCCGCAGCGCGGCTCGGCGACCGGTACCTCATCGAGCCTCACGCCCACGCCGGCCGGCATCGGCATTCTCGACTCGGCGTTTCCGGGCAATGCGGCCGTCGCCTGGCTGAAGGCGCAGGGACCCTATGCCATCACCGCCGGCAATCCAGCGCAGGCGGGCGCGGTGCAGACGATCCCTGTTTCCGGCACCACCACCACCGTCAACGTCCCGTTCGCGTTCATTACGCGCTCCATCGGCAACAACCAGGACGACCGGCAGATTACCGGCCGCGGCGACTGGCAGATGTCCTCCAAGGACAAGTTTTTCGCCCGTTACATCTTCCAGAAGACGCTGACGGCGTTTGGCGCCGGGACCATCTCCAGCGGCGCCTTCGTTGCCATTCCTGCCAAAGACCAGCAGATTGGCCTCGATTACACGCGCACCTGGACTTCGCACCTGGTGCAGCAGCTGCGTTTCAGCTACTCACGCGCCGGATTCGGCTTTGAGGCCGGGCAGGCGCGTCCGAACTGCGACCGCAGCAACTTCAGCGTCTGTCCGCCGAGCATCGCCTTCAGCGACGCGACCAACAGCTACACCACCCTCGGCCTGGCCAACAACCTGCCGCAGGGCCGGCTGATCAACGTCACCCAGTACCAGGGCAACAACGCCTGGAGCCGCGGCCGGCACACCGTCAAGTTCGGCGGCGAGTATGCCCGTCAGCGCTCTCCGAACCAGTTCCTGCCGAACGTGAACGGCACGTTCACGTTCTTCTCCACCGGCGCGGTGAGCGCGTTCAGCAACTTCATTCGCGGCGCGGCTGGATGCGCGGCAGGTGCGACCTGCTCCACCCTGACCCTGGCCGATGGAAACTTCAGCGCGGAGTACAAGGAACAGGACGTCTCCTGGTACGTGCAGGATGACTGGCGCATCAAGGACAACCTTACCCTCAACCTCGGCTTGCGCTGGGAGTGGAACCAGCAGGCGGTCAATCTGCTGCGCGACATCACCCTGCGCAACGTGGCCAACGGCTTCTGGTCGTCGAGCGCGCCGACTTCCGTTACCACGCTGCCCGAGATCCCCGAAGACCTCAACAACTACGGTCCGAACTTCGGCTTTGCCTGGACGCCGCGCATCGCCGAGCGTCTGTTCGGCAAAGACAAGACCGTCATTCGCGGCGGCTACCGCATCGCCTATGAGCCGGCGTTCTACAACATTTTCCTGAACGTTCAGACGGCGGCGCCGGTGGTGAACCTGGGCTCGGTCAACAACGTCGGCGTCACCGCGGCCGGGACCGGCGCGTCGGTGGCGGCGGCTTACCTGTCGTTGATTCCGCGCGGCGCCAATCCCGGAAGCCGCAACCAGACGCGTGTGAGCCCCAACTTCCACAACCCGTACACCGAGCAGTGGTCGTTCGGCATTCAGCGCGAGCTCAACAGCAAGATCGCCGTCGAGTCGCGCTACGCCGGCAACCACGCCATCGGTAATTTCTCCACCATCAACGGCAACCCGAACATCTCCGGCATTCCGGCCAACCTGCTGCCCCCGGGCGTTACCCCCTGTCCGGCAGGCGCGGCCGGAGTCGGCTCTGGCGCGGTGGGACGCCTGGATTGCAACTTCACCAACGTCCGCACGCGCAACAACGGAGCGTGGTCCATCTACCACGGATTGCAGAACGAGCTGCGGATCCGCAACTTCCACAACTTCACGGCTAACTTCGCCTACACGTGGAGCAAGGCGATCGACAACGTCAGCGAGATCTTCGCGGCCACCGGCGGCGGCATCGCCAACCCGGCCCCGCAGAACCCCTTCGACCCCAACGTCGGCGAGCGCGGGGTGTCGGCGCAGTCGTTCCCGCATGTGTTCAACACGTTCTGGTACTACGACTTCCCCTGGATGAAGAGCCAGCACGGCGTGCTCGGGAAGATCGTGGGCGGCTGGACGTGGGGAGGCACGTACCGCTACCAAACGGGCGCCCCGCTGACGCCGTTCCAGAACACCACCAACCCGGCGTGCGACACCTCGTGGAACACCGCGTTTATTGGTCAGGACTCCTGCCGGCCCATCCTCAGCAACCCCAAGGCTCCGTTTGATGCGGCGGGCCGTTACCTGACCGCAACCCAGTTGGTGAACAACAGCACCTGCGTCAGCGCCGCTGCCGTTGGCACGGCCGCCTGCCCGTTGGTGACACCCAACGACGTGCGCTTCATCGTCAACAACACGTTCGCAGACAACGCGCTGTGCGGCGGCAATCCGTTCGCCTGCTCGGTCAGTCGCGACGTCTACCGGGCCCAGAGCCGTAACCAACTGGACCTGTCAGTGGCCAAGGGATTCAAGATCCGCGAAGGCATGAATCTGGACCTCCGGATTGATGGCTTCAACGTTGCGAACCGCATGTTCTTCGGTTCGCCGGGCTTGAACATCAACAGCCGAAACATCAACCCGGGCGCGGGCGCTGCTCAGGGCAGCTTTGGCAACACTGCCTTCAACACGTCCAATCGCCGCAGCTTGGTGCTGTCAGTGCACTTTGGGTTCTAAGCAATTCGGGGAGGAGCTTCTGCTCCTCCCCTTTTGATTTCGCCTGGATCAAACCCCCTGCTTCTCCAGGTGGCCCCGGAGACTTCTCCGGGGCCTTTTCTTTGCAGCCCCAGCCGGCCTCGGCCGTGCCTTGGCCGCCCACATCATTCCATCGCATCGGAGAACATGATGTCGTGCATCCACGGCTGCGGATACCCGCCCTGCCGCACCGCCGTGGCCAGCTGCGCGTAGTGCCGGATGCCATGCAGCAGAATGTGCACCGCCAGCTTGCGTTTGCTGGTCGTGACCTCTCCCGCAGTGATCGTCACGAACGTCAGCACCTGCCGCATGTCGTTTTCCGTCGCAGTGCTCAGGAACTGCGTCAGCTTGCCGCGCCCGGCCCGCGCCACGCCGTAGATTTCATCCAACGACTGCTTGCTCACAAACTGCTCAGGCGGCGTCACCGGTTCGCCCAGCAGACGCTCCGAGTGCCGCTGCTCCACGGCAAAGATGTGCATGAGCAATCCGCGCGCGGTCTTCTGCCCGGCAATGTCGAGCGGAGCATCCAGCGCTGCCGGCTGTTGTTCAAAGAACGCACGCCAGCGTTCCGCCTCCTGCCCGGTGTATCGCATCAGCTCTTCGAAGCTCGGGCCCGCCGTCATCGCGGCTCCTTCTTCTCCGCTGATTTTTCACTGAAAGCGCGCTGCACTTCTTCCGGCGCGATCGACTTCACCTTCAAAGTCTTCGCCGGAATCCCGCCCACGATGTGATACGGCGGCACGTCCTTCGACGCCACCCCCATCGATCCCACCATCCCGTGCTCGCCTACCTTCACGCCGCTCAGCACCGTGGCATGGTAGGTGATGCGCGCCCGCGGGCCGATCTCGGTTTTCTGGTTGCTCACGATCATGCCGTCGTTCAGGTCGTGCGCGTGCGAGTACACGTTGGCGTAGTCGGAAATCGAGCTGCCCTCGTGGATGATGATTTCGCCGCGGTCGTCGAGAAGAACGTACTTGTGGATGGTGCAGTTGTCTTCCACCGTCAGGTTGTAGCCGTAGGAAACCTCCACCCCGTGGAAAATTTTCACGTTCTTCCCGCAATGTTTGAACACGTGCCGCGCCAGCATGGCGCGCACGCGATGGCCCAGCCAGTGGTTCAGCCCCGCCGGCGAGCGGTCGTACATCATCCAGAACCAGATGAGCGGCTTTCGCTCGCTGTACTTGGCCACATCCACGTCGCCGTACGACTCCGGCTCCAGCGTCGCGTTGCGGGGATCGAAGCTGTGCACCAGCGCCGCCCGCGCCATGCCGTCGCGCTCGGGATCGGGCGCCTGCCAGGGCCGCCCCAGGTACAGCTCGTGCAGCGCGCCGCGCACCACTGCGCTCCGGTGCTCCGGATCGCGGTCCTGGAAATCGCGCTCCAGCTGCTCGATCCACGCCAGAAAAAGCTTCTCCGCCTCCGGCGTGGGATGCAGGTCGCGATATTCGTAACGCGGCATGGCAGCCTCTATGGTGCGACTTGAGTGAATTTCGAGGGTAACACGAGGACAGTTGTCAGTTGCCGGTTGTCGCCACAAGTACGATGAGGCAAAACTGGCAACTGGCAACTATTTCTGCACTATCGTCAGAACGTGCCGGCCCACCACGGCCGTATCGATGCGCGCCGGCATGACGAACGTCGAGTCCAGGCCCACGTTCGGATACTTCGGCTTCAAATAGTGGCCGGCGAAGTATTCCAGCGCCATGCGCGGTATCTGCACCCCGTCAATCTCCACCGACTGCACGTGCACGCTGCCGCGACGATTGGCCCCGCTCGCCAGCGCCGAGACGCGCACGTTGTGCACGCCGCTGAAGATGGCCAGCAGCGGATTTCCCGACGTCCGCCCCTCCTTGAGTTCGTCGAAGTCCACGCGCGCCGTGCCCGTCACCGTGCCGCCATCGCCGGTCAGGTGGAGGTTGCGCACGCCGCGCGGCAGCGGCGCCTTGCCTGCGTCGAAATAAGCGTTGATCTCCTGCTCGGTCAGGTCCGTCGGCTTCGGATTCGGCTTCGGCTGCCGGCCGTTGCGATCAATGTAATCGAGCTTGCTCGTCGCCGACTCGGCCAGCGATCCAGAAGGCGTGGGACCCGAAGCGGCTTTCTTCTGCGCCGCGGCAAAGGCCACAGCCACCAGTGTGAGCAGCAGCGCCACCCATCGGGAGATTTTCATCGGCATCATTCAGGAACGCGGTTGTGACCCGCGGCAGCCAGCCGTGCCTGCACCCGCGGTGAATCCAGCGTTCCTTCCACGGTAAACGACTGCGCGCCGCTCAGCAAGGTGAGCGCTAGTTGACGCCCTGGCGACGCCGTCCCACTTACGACGTACGATCCGCCGGCCGTTTCCATTTTGGTCTGTTGCAGCGTCAGGACGCCGTCGCGCAGCAGCGCGCGTCCCCGGAAAAGGTGGATGCGGACCGGCGCGCCGGCTGCCGACGGCTTGCGTTCGTGCCCGTGCGGAGCCAGGACCACGTGCTTCAGCATGCCATCGCGCCACTCGAAGTCCGCCGAGCCTGAAACCGAAGACGCCAACTCACCCGCCGACCATCCGGAAGCCGCCAGCTTGAACGTGGCGCCCGCCGTGCCCGTCGCCCAGTTGTCCCGCATCGCCTGCGACACCTGCGCCATGGATGCGCGCTGCAGCGACCCGGAAAGCGCGTACGCCGGCGCCGCGCCCGCGAATTCGGCGCGCAATTCCCCGTGCAGCGTGCCGCCAAACATCGTCGCCGAGATGTCGCTGAGCGTCAGCGTGCCGTCGCCCATCTCAGCCTGCGCCGAAAAATTCTGCGCGATCGCATCTTTCATCACCAGGTGGGCCACCGCAATCGTGCCGCGCGCCCGCAAGCGCTCAAAACTTCCCGCCGGCGTGGGGCCGCCCGCCAGCCGCCGATACCAGGGCTGCTGCTGCGCTCGCGGATTCAGCACGCGGTTCAAGTCGGCGGCGCTCACGCGGTCCCCGGCAATGCCGAACTCGATCGTGCTCTCGCCGCTGCAGCCCCGCGGCCGGCGCAACCAGCCGCTCAGCGCGATCGCCCCGTCTGCCAGCGACGCCTGAAAGT
Source organism: Terriglobales bacterium (assembly GCA_035651995.1). Lineage (NCBI taxonomy): Bacteria > Pseudomonadati > Acidobacteriota > Terriglobia > Terriglobales > Terriglobales bacterium. Next base: position 107,260 of record DASRER010000021.1, read on the forward strand.
TCTCCAGCGCAAACGAACCTTCGCTGAGCCGCGCCGACGCGCTCGCCATCCGCACGCCGCCCTGCACGCCGGGAATTTCCGCGCCAACGCCGCGCAGGTCCGCCGTTCCCGTGACCACCGGCGCGCCGAAGCCGGCCCACGTGCCCGCGCCCGCCAGTTGCACGCGCGCGCTGCCGCTCAGCACCGCCTTGGTTGCCGGAATGCCGAACACGCGCGCCGCCGCCAGCAATCGCGGCAGTTGCGCCGGACCGTCGAGTTGGAAGGCGTACTCTTTCGCGGAAAACCAGGCCTGCGCCCGCGCCGGCTGCCCGCCGCCAAGCGCCAGCGGGAAGGGCAGGACCCGCAGGCGCGCCGCTTCCGCCGGATCATGGCTCCTGGGCGGTCGCCGGCCGCGCGCGTGTGTGGCGGCCGCCGGTTGCGCCGGCGTCTCCACCGCGAACTCGACCCTGCCCAGCTCCAGTGGCGTCTCCAGCTCGCGCGAACGCAGCAGGACCGCCTCCGCGCTGCCGCCGCCCTGCCACTCGGTCCGGCCGCCTTGGCGCGAGCGCGCCACGAACGCGGCATTTACCCGGCCGTCGCCCGTCAGGTCGTCCGGCAGGTCGCGCTTCATCTGCCGCGCCAGCGCGGTCAAGTACGACGCCGGCACGTCGCGCAGCGCGAGTCCGAGCTCATAGCTCCGGTTGCCGGGCAATCCGGCTGCGCTGCCGCGCAGCGTCACCGCGCCATCCCGCGCGGGCAGCTCGCAATGCAGGTCCTGCACCTGCTGGCCGCTCACCAGCAGGGTGGCGCTGCAAGCCGCCGCCAATGCGAACGACTCCGGCGAGGTGATGTCGTACCGATGGAATCCGTCCACCTTCGCCTCGGCCGTCACGGCCACCCTCGCCGGTGTCCCGGTGAGCGCCACCGTCGCCGAGCCTTCGCCGCGCCAGCCGCGGTCGCGCCCGAAGATGAACGTCGAGAGCTGCCCGAGTTGCGCGTTGCTCAGCCGCGCATTGATTCGCAGCGAGGTCTCATTCGGACGCGTCCCGCGCCGGAAGCTGCCCTCGGCGCGCACCACGCCCACATTGCCCAGGTTGGCGTCGCTGCGCACCGGACGCGCCTCCAGCCGTGCCCGCCACTCGTCTTCCGACGCGAGCCACAGCGCGAAGTCGGCGTCGGTCAGCGCCCACACCTTCTTCTCCTGGCCGAGCTTCAGGTTGATGCGCCCCGAATCGGCCTCGACGTAAGGAAATCGCGGACGCGCCTCGGGACTGCTCTTGCCCGTCGGCGCCGACGCCGTCTGCCGCGTGCGCGCCAGCACCGGTTCCAGGTTCCACTGCCCGTCGGGACGCCGCACCAGGTTCAGGCTCGGCTCTTTCAGGCCCAGCCGCGCGATTTCCAGCCGCCCGCGCCACAGCGAACTCAGCCGCAGCACGGCCGTGACTTCGCCGGCGCGCAGCAGCGGCTCGGCGCTGAAGCTGGGATCGTCTTCCACCACGAAGTTCTGCAGGGTAAAGCCGGGCTGCGGCACCAGCTGCAGCCTCACGGAGTCCACCGTCACCGGACGTCCAAGCGCGCCGCTGATCGCGCTCACCACGCCTTTCTTGAAGCGGTTCACGTTGACCGAAGGCGGCGCCACGGCCGCCAGCGCCAGCACCAGCGCCAGTGCGACCAGGAAGCGGAATTTAGCGCTCCGTGCCATCACCCTCGCTCATCGGACAGTCGTCCAGCGGACCTCTTCTAGTGGACCTCTTCTAGTGGACCAGGTGAAACATTCTCCGCCAGCGCGTCTGGTCGAAAAAGTGGATCACCACTTTGAAGATGAACCCGATCCGCTCCGCCATGCCGCGCTTCTCGTACTGGTCGGGCGGCGTCTCGAACGACCAATAGATGAATGTCGGCCGCCCGATGATGTTTTCCCGCGGAATGAATCCCCAGAAGCGGCTGTCGTAGCTCACGTCGCGGTTGTCGCCCATTCCGAAATACGAATCGGGCGGCACCACCAGTTCGCCGTTCTCGATGTAATCGCGCATTCTCACGTGCCACTCCGGCGTGATGCTGTTGAAGTCCGGCGGAGGCGCCGCGGGGAAGTTGTCGCGATATGGGATGTAATCGTGGCGCGAGTGGATCACGTACGGCTCATCTTGGCGCACGCCGTTCAGGTACAGCACGCCGTCGCGCAGCCGTATGCGGTCGCCCGGAATGCCGATCACGCGCTTCACCACGTACAGCCCGGGCTGCGCCGGCGAGAGGAACACCACGATCTCGCGCCGCTTGGGCGTGGTGTAGGGAGTGAGCGGCATCCAGCGCGTCGGCGGCGCGTACGAAATGCGGTCCACGAATACGTGGTCGCCGATCAGCAGCGTGTTCTCCATCGAGCTCGACGGAATCTCGAACGCCTGGATGTTGAAGGTGATGATGAACAGGCCGGTGGCCAGCACCACCGCCATCGAGGCGATGAACTCCAGCCACGTCTCTTTGTGCTCGGCCTTTGCCGGCTGCTTTGCCGTCCCCGGTTTCGTCTCGCGTCTCGCCAAGGTTGTGGGTCGTGGTCCGGGCCGTTATTGCACGCGGCGCAGGGTGCGGCGCCAGCGCGTCTGATCGAAGAAGTGCAGCGCCGTGCGCGCCATCGAGCCCAGCCGCTCGCCGATTCCGGTCTTCAGATATTCGTCGCCCGGGGAGTCGAACGACCAGTAGATGAACAGCGGTGTTCCCAGGATGTTCTCGCGCGGCACAAAGCCCCAGTAGCGGCTGTCGAGGCTCACGTCGCGGTTGTCGCCCATGGCGAAGTACATGCCCTCGGGCACCACCAGCTCACCGTTGCGGATCCATCCCGGCAGCGCCGCCCGCCATGCCGCCGTCACCGGGTCGGTCTCCAGCGGACGTACGGAAGGGAAGTTGTCGCGAAACGCGTTCGCGTCCCCCAGGCTGCGGATCACGTACGGCTCGTTCTGCGCTTCGCCGTTCACGTACGCAATCCCGTCGCGCAGCCGTATCCGGTCGCCCCCAACGCCGATCACGCGCTTCACCAGCCGCAGGTCCGGTTCGCCGGGCTTGAGGAAGACGATGATGTCGCCGCGCCGCACGTCGCGATGCGGCACCAGCGGCATGCGCGACCCGACCGGATCGAACACGCTCCGGTCCACCACCAGGTGGTCGCCGATCAGCAGCGTGTTCTCCATTGAGCCGGAGGGAATCGCGAAGGTTTGCCCGGTGAAGGTCAGGATGAACAGCGCCATCACCGCCGTCACCGCCATCGAGGCCACCGACTCGGCGAAGCTCTCCTTCGGACGGGCTGGTTTCTCTTTGTTTTTCTTTGCCAAGCTTTGTCAGGTTGGAGGGAGCGCTACTTTACGACGAGGAACGTGCGCTGCCACCGCGGCAGGCTGGCCAGCTGGCCGAGCACGCCGAAACGTGCCAGTTTATCACCCGGCGCCGGGGGCTCCGGCTCGGTCAGGCTGCGCAGCGAGAGATAAATCACCAGCGGCCGCCCAATGATGTTTTCCCGCGGAACGAAGCCCCAGTAGCGGCTGTCGAGGCTCACGTCGCGGTTGTCGCCGAGCACGAAGTAGCGGCCTTCCGGCACCTGCAGCTCGCCGCCGTGCACCAGGCGCCGCATCTCCAGCCACCAGTGCGCCTCCAGGTTGGGCGAGACCAGGTTCGGCTGCGGAAACTCGTCGCGGTACAGGTCCAGGTCCGCCGCGCGATGGACAACGTACGGCTCCTCCACCGGAACGCCGTTCACGAACACCTGCTTGTTCACCAGCCGCACGCGGTCGCCGGGCACGCCCACCACGCGCTTCACAAAGTGCTGCTCCGGATGCACCGGGTAGCGGAACACCACGATGTCGCCGCGATGGATCGTGGTGTAGGGAAGCACCCGCCCCCACACGCCGCCCGAGGCGAAGTGGACCTTGTCCACCAGCAGGTAGTCGCCCACCAGCAGCGTGTTCTCCATCGAGTACGAGGGGATCTGGAACGCCTGCATCAGGAAGGTGATCACGAACACCGCGATCACCACTGTCCCGGCCAGCGACTGAACCACGCCCAGCGGACCGGCCGCATCGATCCGCTTGCTCCTCGGCGCGACCGGCGCCTCGCAGGGTCCCGCTCCGGCCCCCGCTGGCGCCTCCGCGCTCGCCTCGCCGTTCGCCGCGGCCGCGAGCGGGTTGCTTACTTCGGGCGGCTCCAGCATTCGGGCGGTTTCGGCGGCGCTTTGCGGTTCGAAATTCATTGGCTGGCGCCCGTCCGCACGCCGGCGCGGCCGGATCGGTTTGCTCCCGGCTGCTTCGCTTCGGGGTCTCCGCCTTCCAGCCCCGGATCCAGCGACTCCAGGTAAGCCAGCGCGAGCCGCGCCGCCTCCTGCTCCGCTTTCTTCTTGGTGGAGCCTTCACCCCGGCTGGCGTACTCCGGCTTGGACCGCGTGCCCGCGGCGCCGTGGATGCGCGCCTCCACCGTAAACATCTTGCGATGCTCCGGTCCCTCTTCCTTGGTGAGGACGTAATCCGGCTGCGGACGCCCCAGCGCGTGCACCATCTCCTGCAGCGCCGACTTGTAGTCGGTCACCGGCATCACGCCGCCGCCGCTCTCGTCCAGCCGCGCCAGCTCCGGCTCCACGATCCGGCTCAGCACGAACGCCCGCGCCGCTTCGAAGCCGGCATCCACGTACATGGCGCCCAGCACGGCTTCCAGCGCGTCCACCAGCAGGGCAGGCTTGCGCCGTCCGCCGCTCTTCTCTTCGCCGCGTCCCAGCCGCAGGTACTCGCCCAGCTTGATCTCCTCCGCTGCCTCGATCAGGTGTTTCTCGCTCACCAGGTGAGCGCGCAGTTTGGAGAGCTGGCCTTCGTGGAAGGATGGATAGCGGCGGAAAAGTTCTTCGCTGGTGATCAGGCCCAGCACCGCGTCGCCCAGGAACTCCAGCTGCTCGTTGTGTCTCGCGGCCGCGCCGCCGTTTTCCCCCAGCCGCGCCTGCGCCTCGTGCGCGTGCGAGGTGTGGGTCACCGCCTGCTCCAGCAACTCGCGATTGCGGAAGCGGTGCCCCATGCACTTTTCCAGGCTCGATAGCGTGCGCGCCTTCGGCTCTTTCGCCATGCGGGTGCTGCCCTGGTTTGCTCTCGGTACTCCCTGCTCAGTACGGCTCTATTTCGGCGGTGGCGGCGGAGTGTTCGGCTGCGCCGGCGCCGCCGGTGCAGCCGCACCCGCGGCGGGGGGCGTTCCCGCGGCCGGACCCGCCGCCGGCGCGGCCGGCGTGGTGAGCTTCACCAGCCGGTCGCGCTCCTGCTTCACCAGCGTGGCCACCGGCTCCTGCGCGTCGGGCACCGCGCGGTTGATCACCTGCAGCGCTTCCGCATACTTCTTCTGATGATCCAGCGCCAGCGACAGCCGGAACAGCGTCAGCGGATCAGGCTGCACGCCCGGCGTGTTGACCGCCTTCTTGAGGTTCGTCTCCGCCGACGTGTAGTTCTGGTTCACCATGTCGGCCGTGCCCATCGCGCCGTATGCCAGCGACTGCACCGTCGCCTTGGCCGCGGCCGCCTGCTCCGGCGTCGGCGTGCCGCCCAGGTTGATCTTGTCCACGTTGGCCAGCGCGGCTTTGGCGTTCTTGTCCACTTCGCCCAGGCGCTCGTCTTTGTCGAGATCGGTGTCGCGCGTGCGCTCGGCCAGCACCGTCGCCACCAGCACCAGCGCCACAGGATTATCGGGCTGCAGCGCAATCACCTTGTGTCCCATCTCCACCGTCTTCTCGGCGTTGTTGGCCGCCTGGTAGCGGTGCATCATCACCTGGAAGAGGCGCGCCTTCAGCTCGCTCTGCGGAAACTTCTCGGCGAACTCGTTCGCCGCCTTCTCCGCCGCGGCCATGTCGGGGTTCTGCGCCGCGGCCTGGAAAGCGTCGAACTCCTCCTTCGTCTTCGCCTGCGGCTGGTTCGAAGGCGGCGCCGCCTGCTGATTGTCAGACTTGATCTGACCCTGCGTCATGCTCTGTTCGCGGGCGCGGTCCTGCTGCTGCTGCACATTGCCGGGCTTGCCGGCCAGGCCCTGCTGCTGGGCGGCTGCCGGAAGGGCCATTGCGGCCGCCAGTGCCATGACCAGCGTCACTGTGATTGCTCCTCGTTTCATTGGCTCTCCTTCGTCGAACTCGTGCATGTCGGAATTTCGTTCACGGCCGGCGCACCGGCTCGTAGGGCTGCGCGATGCCGCGTTCGGCCGCCGCCCGCGTGTCGGGCGAGACGTCGCCCGCCGCCAGCGCCGCGCGATAATGCACCACCGCCGACTCGCGCTGCTCCTTCAGGTCCAGAATGCGCGCCAGATAGATATGCGACCACGCCAGGATGCGCGGCTCGCGCGCCAGCTCCAGCGTCCGTTCGAAATATGTCTGCGCGCCCTGCACGTCGCCCTGCATGCTCGCCGCCCGCGCCAGCACGAACATGGCGCGCGCCGGATCTTCCTTGCGCTGCTCCAGCGCCAGTTGCGCCAGCCGGTGCGCCGCGTCGGCGTCTTTCTCCGACAGGCGCTGCTCCGCCAGGTCCAGCAGCTCCGCTTCCTTCTTCTTCGATGCCGCCTGCACCACCTCAGGACGCGCGCGCTCCGCGAAGTGTACTTCACGGGCGCGCTTCTTCTCCCCCTCCACGTCCATGTCGTGCAGCATGTCATAGAGCGCGTCCTGCATGCCCGCCGGCCCCTGCTCGAACGTCTCCAGCGCATTGTAGAAGTAGTGCGTCAGGATAAATCCCTCTGCCGTGGCGGCGTCAGCCGCGTTTTCGCGCGCTTCTTCCGCCTCCTTCTTCTTGCCTCCGGGCATGGTGCGCGCTTCCAGCGCGCGAATCAGCGACTCGACCACCAGCAGTCCCACGTCCTGCTTGTAGCTCTCGTCAATCGGGGCCGACTTCAGCGTCTCCAGCAGCGGCTCCAGCCGCTTCAGTTGCCCCTGCCGCTTCAGCACCAGCGGATCGAGCACGTAATGCAGATACGTGTGGCGGATTGCGTCGAGCTTCAGCGAATTGCCCGACGGCGAAATCACCATGTAGTAGTCCGCCAGGTAATTGCGCGCGTTCACCTGCCCCGGCGCCGCCATCGGCTCCAGATAGATGACGAACCGCCGGCCCACATAGCCGCTCACCGGCAGCCGCAGATACAGGTCCGTGTTCGCGATCATGCCCGCCACCGGATCGTGGAAGCGCTCGACCAGCGACTCGTACTGATAGCGGTGCTCCGCCCATATCTTCTGCAACCCCGCCGCGCGGTAGAACTGCGCCAGCGGCGTCACCACGCCCACCACGTAGGCCGCGTCCGGCGGCAGGTCGGCTTCGCGCGCCGTCAGCGGGAAGTCAGGCGGGTCGCCCAGCCCGAGCGCCAGCGACAAGTACTGCGCCAGGTCGCGCGACGCATCCGGCTGCTGGTGGTCGCGGTAGAACGCGCACACGCGGTTGCGTGCCGCCATCGCTTCCTGCGACGTGGCCAGCGCCTTGCCAATTTCGGCCCGCACCTGCGAGCGCACCGGCTCTGAAGCGCCGATCTCGGCGTCGTAGCCGCAGGCGTTGAGCGCGGCCATCATGCTGAACAGCGTTTCGCTGGAATCGAGCGAAACTTTGGGCGTGGTCTGCGCCGCGGCCTGCGCCGCCAAACCGCACACCAATGCGGCTGACAGGATTCGGAAAAGAAAGCGCAGCCCAAGCCTCCTGGAACGCGACAGGTAGGGAGTTCAATTCAATTTTACGGGGCTCACAGAGCAGGGGTCAAACCAGGGACGTGGTGATTGGGCGATTGAGTGACTTGGTGAAGTGCTGACGCCAGGCGCTTTTTGCGTTTCCAATCGCCAGATCGCTAAATCACCAAATCTGTTAGCCCCGCACATTCACCTTGCTGAAGCTGAGCACCACGCGTCCCGAAGTCGGCTTGCCGAACGCCGTCGCCGGGCGGAAAACGGTGAAGATGAGCGTGTTCTTCAGCTCCTGCATCACCTGGTCGCGGTCTTTCGATTCGCCCGAGATCACGCGGTAGTCCTGCACGCGTCCGTTGGGATCGACCACCGCTTCCACCAGCAGCGAACCGCCATTGGCGTTCAGCTCGAACGGCGACGACGCCAGCTCCGGCGGCGTGTAGATCATCGCCGGCACATCGTCGTCGCTCGCCTCCAGCGTCGAGGGCAGCGCGAAAAAGCCCATCAGCAGCCCGAAGAAGACCACCGCGCTCACCATGCCCGCCGTGGCGGGCACCATGAACGAGTTCAGCGAATTCTCCAAACGGACCAGCAGGCTCGTCCACTTCCAGTTGCGGGCGCGCGCCGCCTCGCGCGAAATCGCCAACCGGATCGTGGTTGCCAGCTCCGGCGGCGCCTGCCGCCGGCCCAGGCGCCCGACCAGCGCCAGCGTCTGCCGCTGCAATGCGTACTCGTAGGCGCAGGTCTCGCACCCGGAGAGATGTTGCGCCACCTGCTGCATCTCGACGCCGGTCACGGCGCCGTCCATGTAGCTCGACATCAGCGACCTGGTTTGTTTGCAGCTCATCACACCACCTCGGCCTCCGACAGGCCCTGGCCCGCCGCGCTCTCCGGCTCGTCGCGCGCCGGCCGCGGCGGCAGCTTGAGTCCCAGTTCGGGTCCGAATTGCTGGACGTACGGTTCCAGCCGCTTGCGCAGCTGTTCGCGTCCCCGCGTGATGCGCGACTTCACCGTGCCCAGCGACGTTTCCATGACCTCGGCTATCTCCTCGTACGACAGCTCTTCAACGTCGCGCAGCACCAGCGTGGTGCGGAACGGCTCGGGGACCTGCCGCAGTTCGTGCTCGATCCGCGCCCGCATTTCCTCGTGCAGCGCGTTGTCGAAGGGCGAAGTCGCGTCGTCGATCAGAGCTTCGCGCACCGCCAGCGGTTGCAAATTTTCCGCGGCGCCCTCGGGCGGCTCGATCGAGGTCTCGCGGCTCTTGTGCCGGAACCACCACCGGCGCCGGTTCGACGCCTCGTGCAGGGCGATGCGATAAATCCAGGTCTTGAGGCTGGAGCGGCCGTCGAAGTGCTTTATGCCGCGAAAAACTTTCAGGAAGACTTCCTGGGTGGTGTCGGCGGCGTCAGCCGGATCGTTCACCACGCGATAGACAAGGCTGTACACCGGCTGGTGGAATTGCCCCACCAGCCAGGCGTAGGCGTCTTCCGACCCCGCCTTGAGTTCGGCGACCAGCGAGGCCTCTTCCACCCGCATTGCCAGCGCATTCGCGATCTGCACGATGGCTGCTCCCGCCTGAAAGGGAGTACTTGTCCCTACACTAGCAGGATCGTCCGACCCTCACAACCTTGCCCGGAGCCTTCCCTAACCCCAGGCCGGCGCACATCGCCAGGCACTCAACCGGTTGCTGTGGGAATAGACGCCGGGGGGCGAAGCTTTGTTCCCGGATTTCGCCCCAACGCCATCCCTCTGAATTGCCATGGGATAGACGCCTGCGCTCTGGTTGGAACCCTGTCGCCCAGTACTGCGCGAGTTTCTGAACGGTCGCGAGCTGCACGCCTTGGGTCGTATCTGTGACCGTTTCCCGCTCAGGATTTTCGGTGGAAGCGCCGGGCCCATTCGGTGAAACTCGAACGCGCCCGGATTCTCGGTGGAAGCACCGGGCTTCAGCCCAGTGAACGCAACCGCGTTTAATGGGGGCTTTAGCCCCGGCCCGGCCCTTCGGACAAGCCAGCTCTCGATGCAAGATAAACGACTCGGTGGAAGCACCGGCCTTCAGCTCGGTGAACACAACCGCGTTTAATTGGGGGCTTTAGCCCCGGCACGCCGGCGAAAAAACCTTGTCAAGCCCCTCCGCGCTCCATTTCCCGCGCAACCCTCTCCAAACGCTCACACTAAATCTCCGCGCCGCCTTCCCATTCTCCCCACCAAATCTGCTACGCTCGAAGCAAGGCCTGCTGCGTCCACGCGACGCCGCAGGCCTCGCTCTTTGACAACCTGATCGCCATCAGTCACGTCCCAGGGGCGTGGTCCGCGCTCATCCGGGCAAATCCGCGGTAGGCCTTAAGCCTTTGAGCTCAAGACTTTGCCTCTAACCCCTGCAAGCTCAAAGATCTGGCGGGGATTTTCCCGTAACTGATTGAGCGCCAAAGACCGCCGCAAGGGGGTGGGGGAGGGGCCGCACGCAATGTGCCAAACGAATTCAGGCGTGAGCTCTCAGTGCAACGCCGTCACCGGCCGCGGATTCCAACCTATTGACCCATTATCCTGTGCTGTTGGAAGGCCCGCCGAGGAGGCCGTCATGCGCAAACTCGGAATTGCTCTTGCCGTTGTCGTCGTGCTCGTCATCGTGGCGGTGCTGGCGCTCCCGCGCATTCTGGACGTGAACTCGTACCGCGACAGCATTCAGAGCGAATTGAGAGCGCGCACCGGCAGATACGTCTCGCTCGGCGCCATGCGGCTGAAGCTGGTGCCGTTCGCCCTCTCGGTGGACAACGCCATCATTGGTGAAGACCCGCGCTTCCGCAGCAACGCGCCGTTCGCGCAGGCTTCCGAGCTGCTGGTTTCGCTGAAGCTCGTGCCGCTGCTCCAGAAGCGCGTCGAGATCTCCTCGCTGGAGTTGCGGAATCCAAGGATCGAGCTGGTCCGTGACGCGCAGGGCGTATGGAACTTCTCCTCGCTCGGGAAGCAGCCGGCGCCCTCGCAGCCGCGGCCCGCCGCGCGAGCAACGCCAACGCCGGCGCAACCGGCCGCGCCGCAACCGGAGTCGCAGCCGGCGCCGCGGCAATTCACGCTGGCACGCCTGCTGATTGATGACGGCCAGGTCGCCGTCACCGACGACCAGAAGCGCCAGCCCCGCGCGGTGTACGACCACATCGATCTGGACCTGCGCGACTACGCGCCGGGCAAGCCGGTGAAGATTGACCTGGCGGCGCACCTGCCCGGCGGCGGCAAGCAGGAGCTGCGCCTCACCGGCGAAGGCGGTCCGGTGCAGGACGACCTGCTCGCCACCAACTTCGCCGGCCAGCTGAAGCTCGATGGCGTCTCGCTCGCCGGCCTGAAGAAATTCGTGAATTCGGCGGCGCTCGCCGACATGGAGTTCGTCGCCACCGGCTCCACCGATCTCAACAACCAGGCCGGCGTGCTCGCAGCCAGGGGCAACATCACGCTGCAAAATCTGCGCGTGCGCGGCGTGGACATCGGTTATCCGATTGCCGCCGACTTCGATATTTCAGACGACTTCAACCGTGACTTTCTCACGATCCATCGCGGCGCGCTGAAGCTGGGCTCCACGCCGCTCGATCTGAAGGGCACGGTGAACATGGGCCCGACGCCGGCGCAGCTCGACGTCAGGGCGCGCGCGAACAACGCGTCGATCGCCGACGCGGCCAAGCTCGCCGGAGCGTTCGGCGTGGCCTTCAATCCCGGCATGCAGGTGGACGGCAACGTGGACGCCGACCTCGCCGTCCGCGGCGCCTCGTCGTCGCCGCAGATGAACGGAACGGTTGCGGCGCGCGCGCTGGTCATCAGCGGCAGGCAGTTGCCGCAGCCGGTGCACGTCACGCAGGTCAACCTGGCGCTCACGCCGAGCCAGGTCCGCTCGAACGAGTTCGTGGCCAGCACCGGCTCCACGTCGGTGCGGGTGGCCTTCACGCTGGACGACTACAGCACGCCGAGGTCCGCGATTGACGCGACGCTTCGCGCGCCGAATTCGCAGCTCGGCGAGCTGATCAGCATCGGCCAGGCCTGGGGCGTGCGCGCGCTCGACGGCATGGCTGGCGCCGGACCGGTCTCGCTCGACGTCCGCGTTGCGGGCCCGCTGAAGGACCCCGCGGCGCTGAACTACTCGGGCAGCGGCTCGCTGCAGAACGCCAGCCTCACGCTGCCCTCGTTCACCCGGCCGCTCCTGGTGCAGAACGCGAACCTGCGCTTTTCGCAGAACGCGATGAACCTGGAGAACGCCGCGTTTTCGCTCGGCTCGACGCACGCCACGGGACAGGTGTCCATTCGCGGCCTGGCGCCAAACGCTACACCGCAGGCGCAGTTCGCGCTGAACGCCGACAAGTTCAGCGTCGCCGAGTGGCAGGGCCTGATGCGCAATCCCGCCGTGGAAAAGACCACGGCAGCGCTCCGCCTGGTTCCGCCCGCGTACGCCGACCCCAAGCCTGAGCCGCCGCTGTTGCAGCGGCTCACTGGCGGCGGAACGCTGAACGTGGGCACGGTCGTCTATGACCAGTTGCTGCTGACGAACCTGAAGGCGACTGCCGCGCTCGATCGCGGCGTGGTCCGGCTGGACCCGGTCACGGCGAACGTTGCCGGCGGCGTGGAGAGCGGAACGATCGTGATCGACGCGCGTCCCACGCCGGCTGCTTACGCGGTGAATGCGAAGCTGTCGAACGTGGATGCGAACCAGTTGCTTTCGTCGATCTCCAACCTGAAGCAGGTGCTCTACGGCGTCCTCGCGGCGAACGCCGACACGCGCTTCATGGGCAGCACGAACGGCGGCTCCGCCGGCGTGGCGCGCACCCTCAACGGCAGGCTGAGCCTCGACCTGATGAACGGAAAACTCGCTGGAATTGATCTGTTGAATCAGCTCGCCTTGATCGGGAAGTTCCTGAACGTGACCAGGGCGAGCGGGCCGTTCACCAACATCGCCAGGCTGAGCGGCGACTTTGTGATCAACAACGGTGTGGCGCACACCGACAACCTGACGGCCGCGATTGACGGCGGAACGCTCGGCGCGAAAGGCGACGTGGACCTGGCGAACAAGACTGTCCAGATGGCGGCGACCGCAGTGCTCTCGCCTGAGTTCGCGAAGCAGGCCGGTGGGAACAACATCGGCGGCTACTTGACCACGGCACTGGCCAACTCGAAGGGCGAACTGGTGATGCCGGTGCTGATCAGAGGCAACCTCGCGTCGCCCCAGGTCCTGCCCGACTACAACGCCATCGCGCAGATGAAGCTGAACAACATCATGCCCAGCGGCGCCAATCCTGCGTCGATCACCGGCATCCTCGGCGCGATCACGGGCAAGCGCCAAACCGGCACGCTACCGCAGGCCGATCAGCAACAGCAGCAGCAGCCAGGCCAGACGCAGCAGCAGAAGCCGCCGAATCCGATGCAGAGCATTCTCGACGCGTTGGGCGGCAAGAAGCCCGGTCAGCAGCAACAACAGCAGACTCCACCGAAGTAGTACGCACGGTGAGCAGCCGTGGCCCACGCAAGCCAAAGAGACTGGCGTGGGGCTGATTTCGGCAGCGTGGTCAGAAGTTTCGCGCGTCGAGCCAGTTGTTTCGCAAGAATTCGAAGACCAGGTGTTGGCGCCGGACTTGGTCACCATGTTGACGATGGCGCCCCGAGTTGCGGCCGTGTTCGCCTTCCGTGTTGGTCAAAATGCCCATTTCCGCCATGGCACCGATGGGCGGCGGTCGCAAACCGAACCAGGTTTATTGGCCTTTGGGCGTGGTTGCTGGTTTCGCGCTGGTTGCGGGTTTTTTCTTCGTTGTTTTCTTTTCCGGCTCGGTGTCGTCCACCACGATCCTCTTCGGCGGCTGGGCGGCGGCTGCGGCCGCGGCCTGGAGGGCCCGCGACTGGGCGCGCAGGCGCGTGAGTTCGCTGTCGGCCGAGGAGGTCGACATCTCGAGCCGGTCGGCAAGCGAGCGCCGCGACTGATCGAGCGCGACCAGGTCGGCCGAGAGCGCCTGGAACTCGGTCCTGGGTGCGAAGGCGCCGGCCGATTCGGCAATCGTGGCCAGCACCTCGTAGACCACGTTCAGATTGCGATACAGCTTGAACGTGGCGGCGAGACTGCCGGGCGCACTGCGCGCCTGCACGATGAGCGACGGCAGCGCGGAGCTGAGGTTGCGCACGACCGAGTCGGCGTTGGCCTGCAGCTGCTGCCTGGTGGCGGCGTCGGCCTTCCACTTCTCGATGCGCACGCGGCCGAGATCGGCGACGGTGGTTTGCGCGGCCTGCTCGATGGGCGCGAACGCGGTGGCGTCGGCCGGCGGCGGCGCGGCGAGCTGAGGCGCCGGGCGCGATACGCTGGAAGCGTCTGACTGCGGCGGCGCGCCGGCCTGCGCCGGAGCTGCACTAACCAAGAGGACCGCGGCGAGAACTACCGCCAGAGCGCCGTACAGGTTTTTCATGTCGCCACCTTAGATGTCGGAAGCCCCGTGCAGGTTGGTGACAGGAGCTGCCGGACACGCGCAACAGCTTACCAATTTAAGCACCGGCGTACTCTTTTGATGCGGTTCACGGGGGCAGGCGGCGGGCCTGCCAGGGAGGGCCGCTTCTAAGGCGCTCTGAACACGGCCTTAACAGGGCGTTTACACGCGATGGCCTCGGCAAGGGGTTGGCAGCGCGGTTGCGTACTCTGCGACCTGGGGCCGCTGTGCGGTCCTGTGAGTGATCATGTCTCCCCTGGGCAAACTGGGCTCTGCTTTTCTCATCGTCGCCGTTCTCTTCTTCCCGGCATGCCGTGGCGCCATGGATTCAACCGGCAACCCGGCTCCGGGCAGCGGCGGTTCGCCAGCCGCCGCTGACCTGCCGCCGACGCAATCGCCGGTGAAACGGCTCATCGTCGTCAACATGCAGAACCGCTCGTTCGACAACCTGTTCGGGACCTTTCCGGGCGCCGAGGGCATCCGGCCCGGTGTGCCGGGATTTTCCCAGCGCGACTCGGGCGGCAACATAGTGACGCCGTTCCTCATCACCACCGACGCCACCACCGACCTGCCGCACGGTCGCAACTTCTACCTCGCCGCCTGGAACAACGGCGGCATGGACCGCTATGCGGCGGTTGAGGGCTCGCTCTCGATGGGCCACTACGACAACACCACGGCCGGCGTGGGCACGCTTTGGAGCTACGCCTCGCAGTTTGCGCTCGCCGACCACTACTTCGCGTCAGTCATGAGCAACGAGCCGGCGAACATGCTGTACCTGGTGCGCGCCGACGACAACAACTTCCCGTTCAGCATTCAGCCGGCGTTTGGGCCGTGCAACAAGCCGGATCCGGCGGCGCATCCGTTCACTAACCAGAACGTGGGCGACCAGCTCACGGCCAAGGGCATCACCTGGACCTGGTATCACGAGAACTACGGCGACTGCGGCAACTACGTCGCGGTCGAAAACCCGTTCCAGTTCTTCACCTCGACGCAGAACTCGGCGCACATCCAGGACCTCAGCGCGTTCAACACGGCGCTGGCGGCGAACAACCTCCCGGCCGTGGTCTTTGTGCAGCCGGCGCCGGCGCACGACATGCACCCGGGATCGGGGCCGGTGTCGCGCTCGGTGGAGTGGCTCGACGGCTTCATCAAGCAGGTGCAGGCCTCGCCGGCGTGGAATTCGGTGGCCATCGTCGTCCTGTGGGATGAGAGCGGCGGGTGGTGGGACCATGTTCCGCCTCCGCAAGTGGATTCGCAGGGTTATGGCGCGCGCGCGCCGATGATGGTGATTTCACCCTTCGCGAAGCGGAATTACATCTCGCACCTGACGATGGACCATACCTCGGTGCTGCGCTTCATCAGCTGGAACTGGGGTCTGGCGCCGCTGAACGCGCGCGCCGGGCTCGACGCCAACATCAACCTGAGGGACATGTTGAACTTCTAGGCTCTTCTTCTCTCCCGCTCTCTCTTTCTGCCACCTTGGGCGCTCCGGCGGAGCGCCCGATTTTTGCGCGTGCAGGCGCGCTACGTCTCTTTGGCGACCAGGCGGGCTTCGCCAAGGTCGAGTTCGCGCTCGATCTCGCGCAGCAATTCGTCGCTGATGTGGCCTTCGTTGCGAAGCTGTACCGCCCTTTCGCGCTCGACCTCGATCATCTGCCGCGAGAGGTCAACGAACCGGCGGTAGAAGCCGGCGTCAATCCCGTCCTGCGCGTCGCCGCCTTCGCGCAGGCTGGCGAGGCGGTGCCGGTAGTGCTGTTCCAGGTCTTTGTAAATCCCGCCCGCGTCGGGCGGCGCGGCTTTCCTCGCGCTTTCCAGCCACACCAGCGCGGATTCCAGGATGATGCGCCGCGCCTGCCTTTCTTCGGTGCGGGGCGCGGCCGTGCCGGCCAGTCCGAGCACGCGGATGAGCAGCGGCAAAGTGAGTCCCTGGAGGACGAGCGTCACCAGGATCACGAAGAAGGCGAGAAAGATGATCATGTTGCGCTGGGGGAACGGCCGGCCGTCAGCGAGCATCTGCGGCAGAGCGATGGCCGCGGCCAGCGAGATGACGCCGCGCATGCCCGTCCAGCCGGCAACGAAGATCTGGCGCCGCGATGGCATGCGCTCAGCCTGGTGCAGCAAGCGCCGGCGAATCACGTTGGCCAAGTAAGCGCCGGGATACATCCACAAAATCCGCAGCAGAATGAGGAATGTGCTGAAACCAAGGCCGTAGAACAGCAAGGTTGACATGCCCAGGTCGCGGATCTCAGCGCGCACCAAGGGCAGCTGCAGGCCAATCAGCACGAACACGAGCCCATTGAGGATGAAGGTGAGCGCTTCCCACACCGCCCAGGCCTGAAGACGCACGCTCGGCGAAAAGAAGTGCGAACTCTTGCGGCTCAGGTACAGGCCGCACGCGACCACCGCCAGCACGCCCGAGGCGTGAACGTAGTCGGCGGCGAGGTAGGCGACATAAGGCGTGAGAATGCTGAGCGCGATCTCGATGGGGCCGTCGTCCACCCGGTCCTCAATCTGGTGGACGATCTCGCCAATCACCAATCCGATTCCGGCGCCCATTGCGATCAGGTATCCGAGCCGGAGAAAACCGCCGGTGAACGTCGGGAAACGGCCGTTGACCAGCAGTCCGATGCCGAACTCAAGGGCGAGCAGCGCGCTGGCGTCGTTGAGCAGGCTTTCGCCTTCGAGGATGTCAATGAGACGCCTGGGCAGGCCAACGCGCTTCGCGATGGCGGTGGCGGCGATGGCGTCGGTGGGCGCGACGACGGCGCCGAGCACGAGGCCAACGCGCCAGTCGAATCCCGGCAGGAGCCATTGTCCGGCCTCCGTGACGGCGAGCACGGTGAACGTGACCAGTCCGAAGGCGAGGAAGCAAATGCTCACCAGATGATAGCGGAATTCGCGCCACGACGTGAGCCAGGCCGCGCTGTAGAGCAGCGGCGGCAGAATGATGAAGAAGATCAGGTCGGGATTGAGCGTGACGCGGGGTATGCCGGGAATGAAGCTGAGCAGCAGGCCGCCCAACACCATCACGATCGGATACGGCGTGCGCAGCTTCCGCGCCAGCACGCCGAACACGACGACGAACAGCAGCAGGATCAGGAATACGATTTCCAGACCGTGGATGGCGTTCGTCGGCACAAAGCCTCGCTCGCCTAGAAAATACAGCAAATCAGAGGTCGAATCGCAGCGCCGCAGCGGGTTTGGGCCAGGTCCGCTTCGAGTCAGATTCAGGTTCTCGAGGCGGATTCGGGGAGTTTTTTCCAGCGCGCGGGTGGAGATTTGACTATCGGTATAGCCTCAGAGACAATTTAAGAGCAGTTGGATCGCCGCCCGGCGGTCCGGTAATTCCCGAGTGGGCCTGTGGCGCAGCTGGGAGCGCGCTTCCATGGCATGGAAGAGGTCGTCGGTTCGATCCCGACCAGGTCCACCATCTTTTCTTACACTTAGCGGACCCACCTTTTCGCGCTTGGCCGGAAATTGGCCGGAAATTTCAAAAACCTTCTTCCGTTTCTGACTTCAATCTAAGTTCTCGGCTGATCGCTTCCACCGTTGCCTTCACGCTTTCGGGAATCTCCTGCATGTAAACGTCGGTGGTCGTCGCCAGCCGCGAGTGCCGCAACAACGCCTGGATGTCCTTGGGCGTCCCTTTCTTCTGTGCCAGCGTGGCAATCGTTCGCCGGATCACCTGAAAGGTCAGCTTCGGCAGCCCGCACTCCTCCGCCAGCTTCCGCATCTTCCTCCGGTAATTCTGCGGATCAATGAATCCGCCCTTCTTTAACCGGTTCGAGAAGATGAAGTCATCAGGCTCGGAATGCTTCGATTCCTGCCGCCACAACCAGAGATCATCTGCCAGCTCTTTCGGGATATGCACCGGGCGCAGCGCCTTCCGGGTCTTACCCCAATTGCGCAGCTTGCCTCGAAACACGGTTTCCCGCAGTTCCAGCAGGCACTCGTCGTAATTGAAATCGCGCCAGCGCAGCCCGAACAGTTCACTGGGCCGCAACGCGACCGTCATGTCCAGTTCGAGAACCAGTCTGTCCTTCAAAGACAAATGGGCCAGCACGCTTCGCAGTTGATCCCAGCTCAGAACCGTGGTGTCGGTCTCCCGCAATTGCTTGGGAACCTCGACCTTCCGCGCTGGGTCTTTGGGAAGGAAGTCCTGGTCCACAGCTTCGGCAAAAATGTCGCGCAGGTGCGCGCGAATCTGAAGCACGCGATCCCGCGAGCGAGTTTTTGCCAGGTCGTTCAAGTGAACCTGCAACGTGAACTTGTCGAAATTCTCCAGCGGAACGCTCTCGAATTTATCGAGCAGATCTTTCTGGAGAATGCACTTCTTGTCCCGTGCTGTTTCTTCCTTCCAGTTTGCTTCTTTCAGCGGAAGCCAGCGATAGCGAACAAACCAGCCGAACGTAACCACCTTCTTCTCGGCCAGCGGTTGGGGAGTGTTCCCCGTCCGCTTCGCAATCTCGACTTCCAGGGCATCGCGAGCCTGAAACTTGGTCAATTGCGAGCGAAGCCCGAGCGGAATCGGTGACGCCGTTCTCCACTCTTCCTGGCCGGTTTCAGGATTGAATCGCTTGACCTCGTAATACCCGTACCACTTCTTACCTTTGGGGCGAACCCAGCCCTTCTGGTACGACCTCTTTGCCATAGTTCTCCCATTTGGGAGCTGCTATGGGCGGGGTGCTCCTATTGTACCCGCGCCCAGAAGCGCTCAACCGCTCCAGTTCCGCGATGAATTTCTCGATTTCGCTCGCGCGATATCGCAGGAGGCCCTTCCGACCCGGCCCACCGCCGAGGCGGATGACCGGAAGTCGGGGGTGCTTGCGTGAGGAGTGATCGCGTACCCAATCGACGGAAACACTCAGTCGCTCCGCGACCTGATCCGGCGTGAGCAGAACATCGCTTGCATTCACATTCCATTCCATAAGCAGCTCGCCGTTGAATTTGGTTTTGGGTCGAGCGTCTGTGGGAAAAAGGAGAATGGGATAGATCGAAATGGGTCAGGGCAAATGGTTAACGGGAAGAGTGAATCGAGGAAATGGATGAGGGGAAGGGACCCCGCCCTGTGGATCAATGGCCGGCCTGCGGCGGGCTGTCGCCCGCCGCAGGATGTGTGTGCCTTCGCGGCCGGCTCCTAGACTTTTGCCTTCATCGCAGCCGCACCCGTATCCGCATCGAGGCCATAT